>NZ_JBHUMY010000013.1:0-211998 GCF_042685365.1 Paenibacillus thailandensis
CACAGTCCTCCGATGTTAGTCATTTCATCAGTTTAATCTGTGTCTACTATTAAGTCTAGCATCAGTGGCTGCTGGAATCCAATCCTCGTTTTGGTCCGTACATACAGCACAAGGAGGATGGCAGCGGAGCATTAGCCATTCAAATAGCGGCAGAGGACATGAGATTCTACGTGGACTTGATCTGGCAATTGGGGGATGAAGTCAAAATAGTGGGGCCGGCTGAAGCCACGGCGTATATGCATCAAAAGATAGAATCCATGCGGATGCTTTATCATCGTTGAACGACCCGATAAGACCAAATGGCATAACAACGCCATTAAAAAATCGCAAGCGGTCGCTTGAATCAGGTTGGGCTCGTCAACTTCGTATGATGCTAACGGGGGAAGATAGTTGAACGAACCAGGGAGAGCAGACGCTACGGCAATGGCTCTCTTTATTTCATACATAAACTCAAGTCACTTTGTGAAGGATACATTAAGGGTGATTTGAAGTGAGTGTTAAAAGCGATATCGGATTATTGCTAACGGTCATCATGTTCTTGTTGTCTTCACAACCGGTTTACGCTAAGCCGCAAGAAGAATCATTCCAACGGCTTGCACTTACTTTGTTAGCTCCAAAAATACAGGAACAGATTAACCAATACTATAAAGATAAACTAACTGTAACCCCTACGTTTTCGCCTTTTCTGGGTGGGACTGATTTAGACGTTGAATATCATGCTTCGTATATTGATGTTCATGTTAAAACAATCCCGTACGTAGGCCCTCACTTGAGCGTAGGGATGGACTTGATGAGGTTTAGGATAGATAATACGGGAATTGTACGGGTTCAGGAATACAAGCATATTAGGGATTATGAGTTGCCTCCTAACTGGCAACACATTATTAAACACGAAAGCAGCCGGTCGAATGATCGGCTGCTTAGCGTTTGGAACACTCAGCAATTATAATTAATAATTATGATCTAATGGATCGGACAAATAAAAAGTCCATCGTCCCTCGTCGGTGTGATCCAAGTACAATACCTCTTCGTATTCCAAAGAATCGCCTTCTGGGAGCTCTTTATAGAGCGCCTTAACGTGCACTGCTGCTGTTTTATCGTCGATATAAATTACTTTTGCTTCTAATAGGTCATCTTGGGAGGTGGGGGACCAGCATCATAATTAGCTCGAAGATCGCTTAACAGCTTCTCGACCTCGTCCGGCGAATTCTGTATCAAGGCGGCAGCTTTCTCATCAACATCATCCAGCAAAGTATTTTGGAAATGGATCGAATTTACTTTGTTAATCTTCCACATGTCCCCTTCTTTTCGAAAATGCAGCTCGAGCTCCCTATTCCTTCTAACTGCCGGAGTCGTAGAGATTTGCGATGTACGCACTATAGCTTCTGAAACGGATGAATACTTGATACGATCAATTTTGGTGTCTAATACCTGAGCTAACGTAGTATCCGGAGTATATAAGTCATCCGGTGAACCATATGGATTAGCATCTAATGTAAATAACTGATCGGCCGGAATGTCTTGGTCGTAGTAGCTTTTTACAAGACTGTTTATCGTTTGGTTATAGGCATAATCCAACGAGTTGATCAAAAGCTTGCTGTTCTCTTCGTCATCGAGAGTCCGTAACCGCCGTCCGGCGTAATAATGCTCTCTTGTGTAATATCGATCGAATAGGGCTCGTCTTGAAAAGTATAGGAGATAATGTGAGATTGTAGGTCATATTCGAAGGGAATACCTGCTTGCTCGAATACAGCCCGGAAAGGAATGTACAGGGTGCCATTTCGGTTATATGCCGTTTCACTTAAAGGAGCGCCATTGACAACAAGTTGTACGGAGTCACTTGACGAAGCTGATACGGGTACATGGGTGAAAAGTAAACGGATTAAAATCGCCATAAAACAAGATTTCGATTTTACCATGCAGAATGCTCCTTTGCGCTATTATCCAATGTTATTCGACAATTAATCGTAATGGTAAATATTTCTTGAGTCAATTATAAAAATGTTTTAGACTGACGATATCGTTAACTACGGAAAATCAGCAAATTAACAAAAATTCGGCCGCCCCCACAGAAGGAGTTAAGATTATGAAAAGAATTGCAATCGATATGGATGAAGTTATTGCAGATTTTAACCCCAAACATCTAGAGTTATTTAATCGGGACTATAACGAAAATCTGACTGTAGATGATTTAATGGGAACGCGCCTTGGGCAATTACGTCCTCATTTGGAGAGCGAGATTATTGAATACATAAGGGACCCGCTATTTTTTCGGGATTTAGATGTGATGAAGGACAGTCAAAAAGTAATTGAAGAGTTAAGCAGCCAATACGAAATTTATATCACAACTGCAGCGATGGAATTTCCGACCTCTTTTAATGCAAAGTATGAATGGCTTAAGGAACATTTCCCTTTTCTGAACGAAATGAACTTTGTTTTTTGCGGAGATAAAAGCATTATCCGTGCGGATTACTTGATTGATGACAATGCGAGGCATTTTGAACGATTTATCGGCCAAGGAATTTTGTTTACTGCGCCTCACAATATTAACGAGACGGGATATGTTAGAGTAAACAACTGGTTAGAAGTTCGCCAGTATTTCCTGAGTTGACGGTTAACTACAATAAGACACGAGGGCAGCGGGTTAGATGACCGGCTGCCTTATGTGAAACGATGTTAATCCACATCCACTTGAGGATGTGGATTTTGCTTTTTACAACTTTCGCCTTCACATGCACATCGCTCCTATAGGCAGTCGCCTCAATCTTTCTAACTCCGGATAGCATACAATAGCGTGCGGATTTTACCGGGGGAACAATATTTTGTCGAGGGGGCAGCGTATTGGATCAAACCACCAACAGCTACAGACCTGTCATTGCGGTTACCGGAAGTGCCGGCAAGACAACCACGAAAGAAATGATTGCAGCAGTGCTGAACAGTCGTTGGAAAGTTTTCGTATCCCCGCATAATCATAATGCTCCCAGTGCCACAAGAAGACATGCCGGACAACTGCGTCCTTCCCATCGGGCTGCCGTCGTAGAGTACGGGATGCAATATTATGGCCACATAAAGCGGCATTGCCTCTATTTACAACCCGACATTGGGGTTATTACGAACGTAGGGACAGCTCATGTGGGCAACTTCGGCGGTCGCATTGAAGGGGTGGCCAAGGCAAAATCGGAGCTGATTCGTTACATGAAACCAACCGGCACGTTATTGTTGAACGCCGACGACCCTCATTCCGAATTGCTCCATACAAACGAATTCAAAGGTAGAATCATTCGGGTAGGCATACGGAAAAAAGCGAATTACCAGGCCTATAATGTACAGTATGAACATCATGGAATGAGCTTCAAAGTAAAGCTTAAGGGCATAGAGCATTCTTTTTACATTCCTGTGTTCGGAGAACATAATATTTATAATGCCTTGTTTGCCATTGCCGTTTCTCACGGTTTAGGATTTGGACCGCGGCATATTCAAGCCGGACTCAAGTCGTATAAGAGGCCAAGGAGCCGATTGCGCGTTCATCGTTTGCGGGGAAATATCATGCTGATCGACGATTCCTATAGTTCAAATCCCCATGCGGCAAAGGCCGCTCTCGATGTCTTATCTGAAGTCGGTACAAGGAACAAAATAGCCGTTCTCGGTTCCATGTTGGAATTAGGCGAGTTTACGGCCAGAGGTCACCAAGAGGTCGGAAAGTATGCCGCCGGCAAAGGCGTGAGCCAATTGTTGACGTTGGGAAGCGCTGCGAAGCATATTGCGGTCGGCGCTAGAAAGTCCGGTTTTCCCGTTGACAGGATCAAGTGCTTCGTCAATAAGCACCAACTGGAAAGGGCGCTGCTTCAAAAGATGGAGCCGGGCGCTACCATTCTGGTCAAAGGCTCCAATAAATTAAGAATGGACACGGTTGTCGCGTATTTAAAACGCAATGCCGGCATAAGCAGGTGACGGTCGTCCGAAGCGGGATCGGCCGCATGGTAATCCACAACCGTTCGAGGTTGTGGATTTTGCTTTTCGATCACCGCTAGGGCAGCCCTCCGTCAGCGGCCTTTTACTTCTCTTCCAAGTCCTCTGCAGCGTCAAACACATTATCTTTCGGGACGTTCGTAAGCTCCATCTTTTGCTTGATCTGCTCGCCCATTTTTCCATACCAAGCTTCAAAGGAGTCATCCAGCCGCTCCTCGCGGTTACGATCCTCGTTTACATCCGAATCGACCTCGATTTTATTGCCTAGAACCCCATAGTCGTCTTTAGATCCGGTCATCGATCGCTTCAACTCCTTCTCGTTGTGATGGTTTCCCGGTGTTGTTCCGATATAGAAAGTTATACAATTGGTTTCATCTGTCCTTGTTGTTATCGTTACCCCGTCTAACAAAAATATGCCAAGGGTGATTTTACCGGCCCGATGCCGAAATTCGTAACCGGAAAAATCTTTTTCCGTATTTAGAAGAAATGAAATCGATCCGACGAAGGCTGCGAAATTCTCCAATCCGTTACAGCATGGAGAAAACCTCATCCTCCGAATGCATAAAGATAAAACAACCATAGAAGCTGAGGTATACAACGTATGAATAAGGAATTGCTCGTTGATGGAGATACGTGTTATCGGCTGGCGGAGCAGAAGGCCGCCCGCTATTTTGCATCGCTTGATGAGCATGTGAAGGGTAACACTTATTTGCCTGCTCTGACCGAATACTTGGGGGCGTGGAAAAGAAATCATGTCCGTCGCCAGCCATGGCTGTCCTTTTTACCGCGGGGAAAGGGGAAGTCCGATACCGGAGATTATCATCGGCATATTCAATGGCTGAAGCATACAGGGAAATTGGATGATTACCTGGACCGGAGCATTTCCTATATTTATATGAGGGATCTGGGCCAAGCCATAGACTCGCCGGAGACGCAGGCAAAAATTCAGCGTACGGCTGCCGGTATCAAGCAACGTTTGATTCGTTCCTCCGCAACGAACAAGGGCGAGCCGCCGGAGTTCATCAGTTTGGCGGGATTGTATCGGTGGGCCCAGAAGGAAGGCGTCGAGACTGCCGCGATATGGGTGATCGGCAAGCTGAAGGCCGTATCCGACCATATTCCGGAAGGAATGAACGCCGAGCATGCGCAGCGCAAACTGATTAAGATCATTGTCGGAGTGGTCCTGCATGCGATCGAAGAGATGGGCGACGAACGATCGCCCGCCGAACGCGCCCGAAGGCTGGACGAAGCGATCAGGCTCGGTTACAGCTACGGTCTGACTTATCCGTTCATCGACGATCTTCTGGATGCGCAGGTCTTGACCGAGCAAGAGAAAGCCCGTTATTCCCGGATTATACGGACCGCGCTGCTCACCGGATCGGTCCCGGATCCGGGCGAGTGGGCCGGAACGAACAAAGCGATGATTCAATTCGTACACGCGGAGCTGCAGGAAGCTTTTGAGTATATTAAGCGTCATCAACGGCCGGAGACGCAACAGCTGTTTTTCGAGCAGGCTTATGTTTTTTTTCACTCGCAGGAATTGGACCGCGCGAAGCATCTGTCCCATGCACAGTACACGAATGAAGAGCTTTATATTCCGATCATTTTAAAATCCGCTTCTTCCCGATTGATTGCCCGTTCCGTCATTGGCGCCCCCTTAGACGAAGACTTTGAGAATCGAACGTTCTATTATGGCATCTATAACCAGTTGGCTGACGATTTTGCGGATCTGTTTGACGATATGGAAGCCGGCGCGGTAACGCCTTACACCTATTATTTAACTTACCGCCATCAGCGTTCGGATCTGATCAACCCTTTCGAATTATACTGGACGGTTATTTTCCATTTGATTCAACATGTGTATCATAACGATGCCAAGACCCGAGAAGTGATTTTGAATCGGGCCATTAACGGTCTGAAACGCTGTAAAGCGCGGATCGGCACGGAAAAGTACAATCGCATGATGGAGATATTGGCTTCCGGCAATCCGGGTTTCGATCGGCTGCTCCGGCAAATGGCCGCCAAAGCGGAGGACGTGGATTTCTTCGATAAGCTGCTTCGGGACCAGCTGATTCTTATGTTAAAAAACGAGCATAAGTTTAAAGAGGAATTTGTCGACACCGTCGAAACGGCGCGCGAGCAGATCAACAACGCCTTGCAGATTGCCAAGCCGGACGGGATTCCGCCGATGAAAGAGACGCTGATCGACGCGGCCAATTACAGCCTCGTAGGAGACGGGAAACGTCTGCGTCCAATCTTAAGCTGGGTCATGGGCGTACAGGAATACGGCCTGCGGGCGCAGGCGATCATGTCCTTATTGAGATCGCTTGAGTATATGCATACCGCCTCCCTGATCTTCGATGACTTGCCGTCCCAGGACAATGCATCCACCCGCAGGGGGCGGAGGGCGTTGCATCTTGTTCATAATAGCGCCACCGCGGAATTAACCGGTCTGTTTCTCATTCAAAAGGCCGTTCAGGAACAAGCGTCCCTGGATCAGTTCGATGCCGGGACCGTGCTTGCTTTGATGCAGTATTCCGCCCGAACGGCAGAAGATTTGTGTGCGGGACAGGCGATGGATTTGAACGCGAAAGGGAAAGCGTTGACGTTGGAGCAATTGAATGCGATCTGCTTTTACAAAACCGGAAAAGCGTTTGAGGCGGCGTTGGTTATGCCGGCTATTCTCGCGCAGGTTGACGAGCGGGAAATCGCGAATTTGAAGACATTTGCTTATCATGCGGGAATCGCCTTTCAGATCAAGGATGATTTGCTTGATTTGGAAGGAGATGCACGCTTGCTCGGGAAGCCCGTCGGCAAGGATGCGGAGAACAACACTTCCACATTCGTAACGGTCCTGGGGCAGGAAGGCGCCCTGAAACAGATGTGGGAGCACTATTGTCTTGCCATGGAAACGTTGAAAGAGATGCCGCGTCAAAATGTTTTTCTGAAGCATCTATTGAATTATATGATTAACCGGGACCGTTAAGCTTGCGGCAATGGGCTTCTGCGCATCCGCGGTTCGCGCGCATCTGCACATATAACGAGAAAAAGAGACCTAAACCGGTCTCTTTTCTCGAGCTTTTGCGGTGAAGACGGGTCAACCCGTCTCCTTCTGAGGACGGCGAAAGCCGGTTACGCTTGCTTCGCCTCGTTCAGGCGCTCTTCCAGACGGTCCCAAGTTTGCGTGATCCCTTCGAGCATGCCCATGTCCATGACTGTCTTAAGCGCCTCCGCCGATACATATTCGCCGCGGTTGATCAGCTTCGTCTTGCCGCCGAGATCGACGAATTCCACCGTAACTTCGGTCGACGGCAAAGAGTCGTTCGAATTGCCTTCGGCATCCGAGAAGTAGTCCATATAGACGATTTTGTCGGGCTCCGAAATTTCCTTGTAAACGGCTTTGCCCCACGATTCCATGCCGAAGAAGTCGCCTTGATTCGGGTCGACGCACTTCATGCAGTAGTGCCATACGCCGCCCGGACGGAAATCGACGTTGCAGACCGGAATTTCCCAGCCTCTCGGCCCCCACCAGTGCTTCAGATGCTCCGCCTCTTTGAACATCCGGAATACGAGCTCGCGCGGCGCGTCGAATATGCGCTCCAGCACCAGCACGTTATCGTTCTCTACCCTCGAAACCATAGCGTCGTTCGACATTGTCGTTCCTCCTTGATTTTGAATATCCGCTTTGTCAGCCAAATACTTCGCAAGCCGTTCCATCGTCTCTTTGCCGCTTTCGATCGCGCCGTACTCTCTGACGACATAATCGCGTTCTTCGGCCGTGTTAAAGAGGCTGCGCATCGTCACGACGGTCTTCCCGGCACTTTGTTCCTCGAACGTTACGGTTACATGAAAAGCGCCGGAGCTGTCTTCATCGTCATCCCCATGCTCGTAAACGAGACGTTCGGGCGCGGCGATTTCGATATAACGGATCCGGTTCGGATATTCGGTTCCGTCCGGCCCGTACATCCTATACCGCCACTTGCCGCCCGGACGGAAGTCCATTTCGAGCGTCGCAGTCGTGAAGCCGTTCGGTCCCCACCACTTGTCGAGATGCTTCGTCTCCGTCCATGTCCGGAACACGAGGTCGCGCGGCGCATCGAACTCCCGTTTTATAACGATCTCGCGGTCCGAGACGTCCGGCATATGCGTTGTCATCTTACATCCTCCTTTGATTATGAACGATTTTATGATTTGTCCCTGCTTTGCAGTTCCCGCAAGTAGTTCTCCAAATTGTCGAATCTTTCTTCCATGACGCGCCGGAAGGACTCCACCCAGGAATCCAGCGCTTGGAAGGGCTCGGGCCGGAGCTTGTAGATTCGGCGGTTAGCTTCGGCTTTCACTTCCACGATCCCGCTGTCGCTCAGCACCTTTAAATGCTTTGAAGCTTGGGGCTGTCGAAGGCCTAGCCGGTCGGCGATCTCCCCTACGGTCAGGGGGCCTTCGCGCAGCAGCTCGACGATCTCCTTGCGATTCGGCTCGGCCAAAGCGCTCAGTGTCGTCACGTCCATGCCCGGCTTCTTCCTAGACATGTTGCTCACCTCGATATGTGTTGATCTTTCGGTATCGTATCACATCCCTTATCCACATGGTTAACTTTCGTTGACTTAAATATACCCAATAGGGAATATTCCTGTCAAGGAATATATTTTAGCCAATACCGTTGCTTGGAACGAAAAAGTAAAAGACGAATCCATCGGTTTACTCTATAATGGACTGGAACATATGTTTCCATTTTTTATTTATATGGAGGTATCGATATCCATGCATCAAGAAATTAAGCCGAGCATTTTATACTACGGCACTCCCGTTATCTTATTGACAACGCTCAACGAAGACGGTTCGACCAATATCAGTCCGTTATCTTCGTCATGGGCATTGGGCTATAGCTTGGTATTAGGTCTGGGCATAGGCGGCAAAGCTATCGAGAACCTTAGAGAGCGCCCCGAATGCGTCGTGAACGTTCCGGGTCCCGAGCTTTGGACCCAAGTCGAAGCGCTGGCGCCGTTAACGGGCAAAAATCCGGTTCCGGAATATAAGCTGCAAGCTTCTTTCCGGTTTGAGCATGATAAATTCGCCGCGGCGAACTTCACGAGGCAGACGTCGGTTCAAGTGAAGCCGGACCGCATACTCGAATGTCCGCTTCAAATCGAATGCGCCGTGAGGAACATCCGGGTTCCGGAGCACGATCCGCATTTTGCCGTCGTAGAAGCGGAAGCGTTAAAGGTGCATGCCGACGAGAAAATCGTGCTCGGCGACAATCGCATCGATCCGGAACAATGGAGCCCGCTCATCTATAATTTCAGGCATTATTTCGGGCTTGGCCAACCGTTAGGCAAAACGTTCCGGGCTTAAGGCTGACCGAAAATTCCGGGGCGGGAATCTCAAGGTCAACAAAAAAGGGGAAGAATTGTTTATTCTTCCCCTTTTCCTTTCCGCAGCGGCACGACAAACGATACGGTCGTCCCTTTGCCGGGCTCGCTTTGAACCGTTAAGCCTTGGCCGTATTGCTGCTTTAATCTCCGGTTTGTATTGGACAGGCCGACTCCCCGTTTTCTTTCATGGGAGGGGGCGAGCAACTGTTCCACCGTCTCTTGATCCATCCCGGCACCGTCGTCCTTCACTTCGATTAAAGCGGAACGGCCGAGCCGGACGACCCGTACGGCGACCGTGCCGCCTTGCCGTCTGCCGAGAAGGCCGTGCTTCACCGCATTTTCGACGAGCGGCTGGATCGTAAGCGGAGGAAGCTGCAGCCGGCAGTCGGGATCGACCTCCCACGCAACCGACAGCCGCTCTCCGAACCGTTGCTTCTCGATGTAAAGATAAGCTTTAACCAGCTCCAGCTCGTGAGACAGATCGACTGCGTCCTCCGTATTCAGAAAGTCGAAGCTGATGCGCAAATAGTCCGTAAAAGCTTCGGCCAGCTCGTGCATCTTCCCGGTATCGATCTCGCTTAACGCCAAGATGGAATTTAACGCGTTGAACAGAAAATGGGGGCGGATTTGCGCCTGCAAATAAGCGGCCTCCATCCTCAAGCTCTCGTGAATCGATTGCTTAAGCAGCGTCAACGCCCGAATCCGGTATTTAAGCTCCAGCGCATCGACCGGCTTGGCCACGTAATCGTTGGCTCCCGACAAGAAGCCGGCATAGATGTCCTCGGGCTGGGTGCGCGCGGTCAACAGCAAGACCGGAAGCTCCGATAACGAATAAGTCTCCCGGATTTTCCGCGTCAGCTCGTACCCGGACATGACCGGCATCATGACATCGACGACGATCAAATCCCACTGCCGTTCGTTCAACCTCTTCAGCGCTTCCTCGCCGGAGCTTGCCGTCGTCAACGCATAGGGCTCCGTGGACAAGATCGACTTCAGCACGTTTAAGTTGACGGGGTCGTCGTCAACGGCAAGAATGCTGGCTGGGCCGCTGCCGGACAGGCTTGCATCGGGTTCGTTGAAAGCCGCCGTCAAGCTTCCCGCGCTTCCGGTATCCGACCAGCCGGCCGCCAGCTCCGCCGAAACGTCATCCGGCAGAAGAGACGGCCGCTGCTGCAGCGGCGGGGAAGAGAGGGACGCATCGGCAAGCGGAAGGCTAAAGCCGAACACCGACCCTTGGCCGGGCTCCGTCCGAACGGTTAAGGTGCCGCCGTGAAGCTCGACCAATTGTTTGCAGATGCTTAAGCCGAGCCCGATGCCGCTTCCTTCGTTCATCCCGTGGGGCCCTTGCTCGTAGGGATTGAATATCCGGGCCGCCGTCTCCTCGTCCATGCCGATGCCGGTGTCGGAAACATAGATGAAGGCTTGTCCGCCCGACGCCTCGGCCGTCACGGAAACGGTTCCCCGTTCCGTATATTTGATGGCATTATGCAATAAGTTGTACATAATTTGCACCAATCTTTTTTCGTCGGCCATGACGGCGGGGAAAGACGGCTTCACGTCGACCGTCACCTCGACCGGCTTGCTTTCATACAGGAAACGAAGCATTCCCGCGACGCCCGGTACGACAGACTGGACAAGCAAAGGCTCCTTGTGCAGTTTGACTCGATGCTCCCGCAGCTGGGCAATATCGAGAAGATCTTTTAGCAAATGGGACATGCGGCGGCTGATCTTAACGAGCAGCTCCATATCCTCGACGCTTTTCCGGTGCAGCTTGTCCCTCTCGTGAATGAGCACCGATTCCGCGATGTTCATGATTCCGTGCAGCGGCGTTCTTAGCTCATGCGACGTATTGGCCAGAAATTGATCCTTCAGCTTGTCCGCTTCCTGCAATTGAAGATTGAGCCGGATGTTTTCATGGGATTGGCGGAAATATTTCTTGAACCAATAGGCCGAGAATCCGATAATCGCCGCGATGATGTCGGCCGGATAATAAACCTCCGGAATGGTGACGTGCGAGCTTAACGCACCCCATAGGGCGCTGGAGAACACGGCCGCTCCGGAAAGTTGCAGGAAGACCGCGTCTTCATTGAATACGGTATTGTTAGCGGTCTTCCGGGTGAAATACAGCCTTCCGATCAAGTAGAGCAGCCACATGAAAGGGAACACGTACAAGGCGCTAAACACCCTGAATTGATACGTGAAATGAGCGGCAGGCGTCGACGCGAAACATAAAAAAACCGAATACGCAGCGAGCGCGGCCGTATAAACGAGAAACGCTTTGCGGCCGTGGTTCGTCGAAGTAAACCTTCGGAAAAAATAAAGGATAAAATAGGCCAGCCATAAATACGACAGCAGTCTGATTTTGAAAGACCAGGCGTAATCGAACGGCAGCCATAGCATAAGCAAATTTTCGTGATCGGACACAATCGATATGCCCGCGCTGAACGCCAGCAAGCAGAACGCAAGCAGCGACTTCTCCCGCCGGTTGAACAGATACAAGAGGTACGCATATAGGCCGTGAAGCAGCAGGACGACAAACGTAATGAGCTGAAAGCCGATCGAATACCACCGTTCGTAGTCGATGGACGCCTGAGAGCCGAACCGGATGGAGCGCATAATCCCCCCATTGTACGGGTCCTCGTAATTCGCTACCTGAATGAGCACGACGAGCTCTTGCACGCCTCGCTCCGTGTAGGTGCTTGTAAATGAGACTTTCTCCGGCACATAGTCCTCCCGGCTTGCGGCCGGCTTGCCGATTGCCCCTTCGCTGAATCCGTTGATTTCCACCATCGAAGACGCTTGAATTCGTTTCAGCCAAAGAGAAACGGGCTGCTCCAGCGGGTCGGTTAAAATCCGCAGCATGTAAGTGCCGTAACCGTAGGACGTATCGTGCGGTTTCGGAAAAGCGCTTTGCCAATCGCCCGGAACTTTTACCGAAGTAAAACCGTCTTTCATAGTGGGCGCATCGGCATAGGTGTACAGCTGCGAAGGGAAAAATCTCCACTCGCCGTCCAAAGCGACCGGCGGGGAATGCCGCAAATCCCACCCTCGCAAATCCAGCACGCCGTCGACCGGACGCGGCGCTTCGGCGGTAGGAAACATCGCCATCCACGCCCACCGCAAGCCGAGCAGCATGCAAAGAAACAATAACATGGCGGCAAAACGTCTATAAGTTTTCCAAGTGTTCGTCGTACGCATCATACGTGGTTATTCGACAGGAACCAAAAGTTTTCCTTTAATAAAAGGATGACAGGCGGTCGAATCCTCTCGAAAGATAGCGTCTGCTGCTAAAAAAGGTTGAAATACGGGATTGAAATTCGATAGTATTAAAATGTTTCCACATTTTGCAGATTCGGTGTCTGGCGGCTCGTGTCCAGGTAACGAATGTGCCGACGGGAAGGACGGGATACGTTGTCTGGGCTGAATGCGATAATTGTTGAGGATGAACTGCTTGCTCTGGAAAGAATGAAACGGCTTCTTAACGGCCGGACGGCCGGGGCTTGCGGCATTAAACGGGTCACGGCATACAGGATCCGTATCTGGCGCTCGAAGCGGCTTCCCTGGAAAAGGTTCATGTGGCGTTTTTGGATATTCAAATGCCGGTTATCGGAGGTTTCGAGCTGGCTGAAAAGCTGCTGCAGCTTCAGCCGAATGCACAGATTATTTTCGTGACGGCTTATGAGAAATACGCGGTAAAAGCGTTTGAAGTAAACGCGCTCGATTATTTGCTGAAACCGGTCGGGGAGGAGAGGTTGGCCGTGGCGATTCGCCGCGCTTTCGAGGCGAACGAGCGGTTGACGTCGAACGCGGGGAAGACCGCTATGGTCTGTTGTCTGCAAAGCCTCCGGTATAAGGATCAGAGCGGTAATATGCAGGAGTTTGCTTGGAGGACGTATAAAGCCGCGGAGCTGTTCGCTTATCTCATCCACCATCGGGGCAAAACGGTAGGAAGGCAGGAGCTGATCGACTTGTTATGGCCGGAGTACGATATGCAGCGCGCGACGGCTCAGCTGCATACGGCCGTCTATCAAATTCGCAAGATTATCGAATTGGCGGGGCTCGATCTGCAGATCAAATATGTCGATCGCGGTTACCGGCTGGTATGGGGAAGCGTGAAGCTGGACGTCGAAGAGTGGGAGAAGAGTCTGAAGCAGGCTCCTCCGGTACGGCCGGACACGCTGGAATCGCATCTGGAGATCATTCGGCTCAATACCGGCGATTATTTGGAGGATCACCATTATGCTTGGGCGGATTACGAACAGCATCGCGTCCGCCTGCTGTGGCTGAACCATGTCCGGGAAGTGGCCGACTGCTACGCTTCGCTCGGAAAATACGCGGATGCCGAACAGCTTTACCGGCAAATGATCGTACGGATGCCCGACGCAGAAGACGGTTATTTCGGTTTGATGAAAATTTATGCCGAAATGAACCACGATAGCGAGGTTCGAAGGCTTTTTCTCCAAATTAACGATATATTGAGGGAAGAATTGGATATCGATCCTTCTTCGGAATTAAACGATTGGTACCTCCGTTGGTCGGCGGACAAGCTGTCCGTGCAGGAAAAGCGGGTGCATGAATGAAGATCAAAGGACTTGCGCTGCTGCTTATCGTTGCGGGTTTGCTGCTGATCGCCATGCCGAAGCTGACCGAGCTCTATTACGACGCCCAGCAGGAGAAGCTGATCCGTTCTTGGGAGAACGCCATGCTGACGGTCGATAACGGAGAAGACGGGGAGACCGATGCGGCATCGCCAGTTGAGCCCGTTATGGCCGCGGCCCCTCAAGACGGAGAAGCCGATAACGAAGCCGAAGGGATGGAAGGGCTGCTTGTCATCGACAAAATCGATCTAAAGCTTCCAATTCTATACGGCGCGACGAAAGAGAATATGAAGAAGTCCGCGGCAAGCATCGAAGGTACCGGCAAAGCGGGAGAGATCGGCAATTTTGCCGTGGCGGGTCACCGGAACCGCACCTTCGGCCGCAATTTCAACCGGCTTGACGAATTGGAGGAAGGGGACACGATCGAGGTCGAGGTCGCCGGCAACCGGTATGCGTATACCGTGACGGAGAAGCCGATCGTCAAGCCCGAGGACGTATGGGTACTCGAAGGGAACGGCAAGGACCGGGAAATTACGCTGGTCACCTGCCATCCGATGGTCAACCCGACGGAGCGCTTGATTATAAAAGGAAAAATCGTATAAAATTTCGCCGGCTTCGGCCGGTAACGGGGTGTGGCNNNACTCCGTTTTTTTCTCATATATACAGATTCAGAATTTATTTATAGCTTTTCTATAAAATGGTACGGTGCCAAAAGTCCTGATTGATCTCGTTTTTTTGGCGGTTTATGAGATTTTAAGAACATTGGAGGTGTTTCGTTTTTAGTATGAAAAGACTAGGCAAGCAGTTAAGCGTGCTGCTGGCGGCGGTTCTGCTGCTGAACCTGCTGCTGCCGGCTTCCTTCGTCCGGGCGGCGGACGAAACGGGAGGAACGGCGGGCGATGCCGGTTACAGCGTAACCGATGACTCGTACAGCACGACCGACGACGTTTACGGCGTCGCGGCGTTAATGGCTGCCGATACCGGCACCATAACGGAAAATATTATAACGGACATGACCATCGAAGACGAAAACGGTCAAAGAATCGAGGAAGTACGTCCGGATCAAAACGCGAGAGTGAAGATCAACTACAACTGGGAGCTGCCTGCGGGCCATCCCTATACGGACGGCTCGACGTTCGTATTTGAGCTTCCCGATAAGTTCCGGACGGACCGGCTGTTGACCGGCAGCCTCGACGGGGACGGCGAGACGGTCGGAACGTACGAGATTACCCCGGAAGGCCAAGTGACGCTCACGTTTAACTCGGCGATTGAAGGCAAAGGAATGGAAGGCTACTTCTATTTATGGAGACAATTCGACGGAAGCAAGCTGTCCGGCGGGACCGAGCAGCTGATCGAATTCGAATTCCCCGGGGAAACGGTTGCCGTTCCCGTTCATTTCAAAAGCGCTTCCGATAAAGAAATCATAAAATCCGGAACGGCGAATAAAGGAATGAATCCAAGCGAAATCGATTGGAACGTCCAGTTCAATCTGGGCGAGGTGCCGATTGCAAACGCGGTCTTTTCGGATACGCTGCCAAGCGGCCTTGAAGTCGACACCGCTTCGATCGTTGTAACCTTGCTCGAGGTGCAGCTGGACGGGTCGACCGTCGACAAAGGGACGTTGGCCGAGGGCACGGACTATACGGTGGAACCGGGCGCGGACGGGTTTAAGCTGCACCTCGGCAATATCGACCAAGCCTATAAAGTGTCCTATACGACAGAGATAACCGGCAACACGGACACAACGTACGCCAACGAAGCGGCATTGACGGGGGACGATTTGCCCGTCCCGATGACGGCTGCAGCTTCGGTGCCCGTTCGCTACAGCCAGCCGCTGGCTAAAGGATCGACATACGATCGGAATACGCAAACGATAACTTGGACGATTCAGTACAATTACAACGAGCAGTCGATCTCCCAAGCGGAAGCTTGGATCGAGGACCGCTTCGATACGTCTCATCAGGATCTGCAGCTGGATTCGTTCGAAGTGTACGAGATGACGATCGACGATAACGGGAATGCCGCGGCAACAACTGGCGTTCCGCTCCCCTCCGGCGATTATGACGTAACGCAGTCTTCCGATGGCTTTAGGTTCCAGTTCAACCGGGATATTGCGGAGGCTTATCAGATATCGTACCGGACGACGGCGAAAAATCGCGTTCACGAAGACAGCTATAACGTGCAGAACGACGTGGAAATGCGGAACAATATTACCGCGTCCAAAACACAGACCATTAATCAGGTCATCTTCCGCAAAACGTTTGTCGGTTTCGATTATGCCGCCAAGACGATGACCTGGCGCATCGATTTGAACGACGATGCGAAGACGATGAACTCGGTCGTCATTACCGATAATTACGCGGGACAAGGCATGACCTTGCTGGAGGACAGCCTTACGGTAAGCGGCATGACGGAAGGCGCGGACTATACGTTATCGCCGAACCCGGAGTACGGGCAAGGCTTCAAGCTGGAGTTTTTAAACGACGTGACGGCCAGCCACGATATCGTATATAAAACCGAATTCGATCCGACCTTCTATGACGCCGACGAGATCAAAACGGCGCAATATAAAAACAATGCGGCCTTAAATTGGATCGAAAACGGCACCCAGCAGACGGCTATCGTGAAGTCGGCGACAGCGAACCCGGATGCCTATACGAAAAACAACGGCAACAAAACGGGGGATTACGACGCGCGTACGAAGGAAATCACGTGGACCCTCGACATGAACTATAACTTGCACCAGTTGGATCAGGCGGTCGTGCGGGACTTCTATTCGGGCGAGCAAACGTTCTTGCCGGATTCATTGCAAGTCCATCGCTTAACGTTGACCGGCGGGAACAACGGCGTTAGCGAAGGCGCGGCGCTTGTAGAAGGCGAAGATTATACGTTCGAGCCGAAGACGGAGAACGGCAAAGACGGCTTCGAGCTGACTTTCAAGAAACCGATTGATTTCGCTTACCGCATTACGTATAAGACAAGCTTGATGGGCCATGCGGTTGCGGAGGAGTATTCGAACGAGGCGACCTTGGCCGACGGCGACTCCCCAAGCGAAAGCCTGTTCCGCCGGTCGGCGGTAGTCGAGCCTCCTTACGGCGGGGAGTACATTGATAAAACCGGCCGGCAAGGCACCGGCGCGGAGCAGGATTATGCGTATTGGACCGTTTATGTCAACCGGAGCCAATCTTACATCGAAGCGGGTTCCCAGCTGACCGATACGCTGTCGCCGAATCAATTTCTGATTGCGGACTCGTTTAAGCTTTATCAAACGACCGTTGACAAAAACGGCAGCATTACGAAAGCGGGAGAGGCCGACAAGTCGGCTTATACGCTGGACGTGGCGGGCAATTCGTTTACGTTGACGTTCGGCGAGACGCTTGAAGGCACCTATGTGCTGGAGTATACGTCGTTTATTAACGCCGACGACGGGGAGACGCTTACGAACGGCGTCACTTTCCAAGGACAGTCCGCCGGCACGGTGAACGACAACGAGAATAGCGCGATCGACGTCAGCCTTTCGGGAGCGGGCGGCGGAGCCACAACGCCGAAGGGCAGCCTGAAGATCGTGAAGGTCGATGCGGCCAATCCGAGCAAGCCTCTCGAAGGGGCGGAATTCGGCTTGTACGACTCGACGGGGAAAAACCTGCTTCAGCAGCTAGCGACCGACGAGAACGGTATCGCTTTATTCGAAAATTATAAATATAAAGACTATGTCGTGAAGGAATTGGCTGCTCCGTCCGGATACCTGTTATCCGATGCGGCAAGCGGCGGAATGGCCGTTAAGCTGGACGCGGCGGTTAAAGAGGTCGTCGTCGAGAACGAAAAAGGCGTATGGGACCTCGAGGTTACAAAAACGGATCGGGAGATGCCGGACATTAAATTGCAAGGAGCCGTCTTCAAGCTGCAGAAGGATAACGGCGCCGGTTATGAAGACGTCGCAGGCATGGACGGCTTGACCACGGATAGCCAAGGGAAATTGTTTGTCGCGGACCTCGAGCCCGGCAGCTATCAGTTGATCGAGACGTCGGCTCCGAAGGGGTACAAGCTTGATCCGACGCCGGTTCCGTTTACGATCGAAGCGAGACAAACGGCGGCAAGGACGGTCACCGTCACGAATGTGGTTTACATCGGCTCCTATGAGCTTACGAATGTGGACGAATATGACGGCAAGCCGCTGGAAGGAGTCGTCTTCGAGCTGCGGGACGAATCGGATAACGTCATCATGAGCGGTCTTACGACCGACAAGGACGGCAAGCTGTTCATCGCGGGCTTGAGAGCGGGCAAATACAAGCTTGTCCAGACGTCCGTGCCGCAAAACTACGAAAAGCTTGTCGAGCCGATAACGTTTGAAATTACGGACGATCAAGTGGTGCGGCAGACGCCGGCCAACAAAATCATTCCAGGCTCGCTTCTGGTGACGAAGATCGCCAAAGGAAATACGGGCGTGACGCTGCGGGGCGCGGAATTCCGCATTCTGGATGCCGGCAAGCAGCCGGCCAAGGATAACGACGGCAACGAGCTTGCCGAATTCGTTACGGGCGAGGACGGCACGGCGTCCGTCGCGAATTTGAGACCCGGCGTCTACTATCTGGAGGAGCTCATAGCGCCCAAAGGATATTCCTTGAACAAGCAATTGACGGAATTCGTCATTGCGAGCGGAGAGGAAACGGCCGTAACGGTAGAAAATAAAAAGAAAGATAAAGACGAATCGGCCGATTCGGACGATCCGGCAAATCCGGCAGACCCGGTAATCCCGGGAGTACCAACGGATCCGACGAATCCAACGAATCCGACAAACCCGACGAACCCGACTGACCCGACAAATCCGACGAATCCCGGACAGCCTGCGGATCCTTCCACGGGAGGAAGCAACGGCAGCCCGGGAGGCAATCCGGGAGCCGTTGACGGAGCGGGCAGCGGCCCGTCCGCAGGACCTTCGGGCAATGACTCGCAAGTCGGCGGCGTAACCGATGCTGCGGGGCAAGGCCCGTCCGGCGGCGGAAACGGCTTGCAGGTGCTGCCGAAGACCGGAGAAGGAAGCCATCTGGCGATCCAATTGGCGGGGCTTAGCCTTATCGCTGCAGGCGCGGCGTTATGGCTGTATCGGAGAAAAACGGCGAGCCGGTAAGGCAAAGCGTTGAACGCCAAGCCACCGATTCATAAGAAACCTCTGTCTAATGCAGACAGAGGTTTTCTTCTTTCTAATGATTCCTCGGCGCCCACAGCATTACGGATACCCCTAGAATGCAAATGGCGGCCCCGATCCAATCGTACATATCGGGCGTTTTTTTATCGACAAGCCAGCCCCACAGCACCGCAAGAATAATGAATACGCCCCCGTACGCCGCATATAGTTCAGTTTAACATGCGGTCAGCGCTGTTTCGACGCCATAAGGTCGTATTTGAGCTTTAACATTTCGATGGCCGAAGCTGCGTCATCGCCGGATTTGATGTAGACGGACACCCAGCCGGATTCGGGAAACATATGATGGGGCTGCGCGCGCCCCGATGCAACCAGCTCATCGCGCACCGGCTTCGGGAAGAGGATGTCGACCAGATGGTCGCCGTGCACATGCCCGATTTCCTTTCCTTCATACACAAACTCGATCCCTCCGAAACGATGCGGCTGACGGCTTACTCCCGGGTGCGAAAGCAGGCTTTCGGACAAAAGCTCCCTCGCGGATAACGACATCGGGCATCTCTCCTTTTTCAAATTCATGCCGTACGAATCCGGCGTATGCCATCACGGACGGTCTATTGGATTAATGTAAGTACTTACTTACACTTAAGATGATACGTGGCAGCCGATTCTTTGTCAATAACAGGAAACGCCTATTTTTAAATGACTAAGCCGTTTTCCCGAATTTTAGGCGAAACCCGATTGTCCATATTGGCGAGCATCATGAGAACATTCTCATGAACTTTTAAGAAAGGGCGGCGAAGGTTTGCCGTGCTTCGATCGATCTGCTCATAGGAAACCTTTGGACGATTAGGCATGTGGTATGGTAAGACTAGTTGTTTTGGCCTGCTGCAAATCTATCGACGCAAAGGAGATTCGATGATGAAACCGTCCAAATGGATCAAAACATTAACCGCAATCATGTTATCCCTCGGCATCGTATTCGCGTCCGCAACGGCAACCTTGTCGGCGGATACGGCCTATGCGGCTACATCAAGCCAGAAGAGCAAGATCGTCTCGACCGCGAAAAGCTATCTCGGCACGCCGTACAAATTCGGAGCATCTACAAGCACGACGAGCTATTTCGACTGCTCTTCCTTTACGAAATATGTATTTAAGCAATTGGGCGTCACTTTGCCGCGTACGTCGCTGGCCCAATCCAAAGCCGGCACATACGTATCCAAGTCGAATCTGCAGGTCGGCGATCTTGTGTTCTTTTATTCGCCCGTCCATCATGTCGGCATTTATATCGGCGACGGCAACATGATCCACACTTACGGCTCGCCCGGCGTTACGGTCTCCAGCTTGAACTCGGCCTTCTGGAAAAAGAACTACACAACCGCCCGCCGCGTTCTGTAAGCGAAGCTTCATCGGGCTATAAAGCCAACAAAACGACCTCCGGTTCCAATGGATCAGAGGTCGTTTTTTGTTTATTTTTTCTTCTTGGATTTTGCGGTGGCGTCGTCCTGATCGTTGCCTTTTTGCTGTTTCTTGGCGTTGTTGAATCGCAGCCGAGACATAAGAAATCCTCCCGAATATAATCTGGTACCCTCCTGTAGGATGAAGCCGGCGAACCAAAATTATTCCGGGGCTCGAACGGTTTGTTCATCTTCTCGGGAACAGCCCGGTTATAAGGATCAAGCTGTATGCCCATAATAGCCATGCCGCCAGCGTCGGGATGCTTTCGCCCGGTATCGACGGAAATGCTGCGGGATGAAAGACGACGGAGAAAATATCGAGCAGCATCCCGGGCAACGCGACATAGACGGAATAGCGAAGCCGTTCGGATAACGGAACGCCGAAGAAGTAAAACAACGGTAGGACGCATCCGTAAATTATCGGCACCGCCGCAATAAAGAGAATCGCGGTCATGGCTTGATTGTCGGCATCCAGCAGCCATCCGCCCCAAATGCGAAACACCACGGTCGCAGCCAGCCACAAAAGGAAGCCCCACAGCAGAAAAAACGACCCTCGGGATTTGTTTTTTAACGCCGTTTTCATTGTACCCCTTCTTTCGCAAGGAATTTAAACAGATGACGCAAAGACTCGAATACGGACTCCTTCGGAAAATCCTCGTCCAATAACGCTTGGACCGCCAATCCGTCGATTAGGGCGTTTAACATAATGCCCCAATGGTTCATGGGGATTTCCCCGATCGGCGACGCCTCCCAGCGGGAAGCGAGCATATCGGTCAGATGCTCGTTTTCTTGTTGCATCATCGCGTTCAGCCGCTCGCGGTTGGACGGCTGCTGAAGGCTTGCGGCAAGCGTCGTAAAAAACAAACGGTGATAAACGGAATCGTAGCCGCACCTCTCCTTCGCGGATTGAAGCGCTTCTTCCACGCTTCTTTGTCCTTGCTGCAACGATTGCCACGAATCGTCGCATAAGCTTTGGACGAGCTCCATCATGAGCTGCTCTTTCGTCCGGAAATGGTAAAATACCGTTCCCTGGCTCACGTTCGCTTGATCCGCGACGGCTTTTAACGTCGTTTTTTCCAGCCCGTTCTCGGCAAGGCACCGCTTCGCGGCATCCAGCAGCTCCCGCTTCGTGATGACATTCGGCTTGGCCATCTTCATAACCTCCCGGAAAGTAAGTTAGTTATATGACTAACTATTATGAAAATAGATTATGTCTTTCCCTTATATTTGTCAACAGCAGGGGCGGAAGGACATCGGTGACAGCCAGTCAGCCTATTTCGGCGGAGCTATTGACATGAGCGAACAAATGTTCTAGTATTGGAAATGATTTTACTTTTCATGGGGATGATCCGATGTTTCTGCGCGGTCTTGAGCTGGTCCATCGAAAGGAAGGCAGCCGTTATCCTTTTAGCATTCCGGCAATCGGAAGCTTGCGTTCTCTTGCCTTTACCTCTAATGTTACTTTTTTCGTAGGCGAGAACGGTTCCGGGAAATCGACCGTACTGGAGGCGATCGCTTATCAATGCGGGTTCAATACGGCGGGAGGCGGCCGAAACAATTATTATGAGGTAGACGCGTCCCACTCCGCGCTTGGCGACCATATCCGGCTTTCCTGGCTGCCGAAGATTACGAACGGTTTTTTTCTGCGGGCGGAAACGTTTTACCATTTCGCTTCCCATCTGGACTCCATGCCGGAAAGCTTGCCGTCTTACGGAGGCCGTTCGTTGCACGAGCAGTCGCATGGCGAAGCCTTCCTCTCGCTGTTCAAGCACCGCTTCGGCAAGAAGGCGATTTACTTGCTCGACGAGCCCGAGGCGGCCCTGTCCCCGGCGAGGCAATTGGCGCTGCTGCGGGTCATTAAGGATTTGGAAGGGCAAGCCCGGTTCATCATCGCGACGCATTCCCCGATCTTATTGGGTTACCCCGGCGGGCAAATCTTAAATTTCGACGCACAACCGATACGGGAAATCAAGTACGAGGACACGCTTCATTATATTGTGACCAGACGTTTTCTCGAAAACCGCGACAAGGTGTTGGATGAGCTGTTTGACGAATAAAGGCCGGCCGATCGGATACCCGGCGGTGCATTTTCTAGCCAATATCCGGGATCCGATCGGTGTTCGGCACTTAAGATACGGCCTTCAGTCCGGCGGCGGCGCCTAGTACGAGAACGATGCAGGCAATCCGCTTCCAGTCCTTCGATTCGCCGAAGGCGAGCATGCCGACGATGGCGCCGCCGGAAGCGCCAATGCCCGTCCAGATCGCATAAGCGGTACCCATTGGAAGTGAGTTCATCGCATAGGACAGCAGCAGAAAGCTTAAAGCGAAGCAGGCGATCAGCCCGCCGACTGTTTTCCAGCTGAGCTCGCGGTTCACTTTATTCATCATCGCGACGCCGCCCATCTCGAACAAACCGGCAAATATTAACGCAACCCAAGCCATGTCAAGCCACCCTTTCGGTTTGTCCGTTGTTCTTGTCGTCCTTTGTCACCAGCTTGAGCCCGATGACGCCTAGCAGAAGCGCGCCGACCAATACAAGCTTAGCGGCTTTTACCGGCTCGCCGAACCATAAGATTTCCGCAATGACGGTTCCGGCCGTGCCAAGGCCAACGAATACGGCATAGACGGTTCCGACGGGCAGCGTACGGCTTGCCGATATAATGACATAGAAGCTGAGAATGATTGCGGCGACCGTACCGATCCATTCAAGCCAGCCGTTCGCATGTTTCAAGCCGATTACCCAGAGCACCTCGAATATCGCGCCGATCATGACTTTGCTCCATCCCCAATTCGCCATGATTCCATTCTCCTTTCGTTTTCATTCGTTTAGGTTGTCCTGACGGTTTATCCGCGAAACGGGGTTTCAAAAAAATAAACCCGGAAGATATCGAATGTTCGATATCTCCCGGGCTTTTATCCCTCCGTGTTCAAGCGGCGAACCGCCCGTTTTCCCTCGGACCGGTCCGGCTGCCGCCGCGGAACCCTAGAAAACATACCATGGCTTATGCGATTGGCCCTACTATATCAAACCGGGATGCGGATTGCAACGGTGATTTTGTTCGGGAAGCGGAGGGGGAAAGGAGGGAAGCCGCCGGCTCGTCGGACTGCGGGCAGGGCGGCTTGGCTGAAAAGTTTAGCGCAATTTCAGTCTGGAGAAGGAGGTAATTCATTGAGGTAACCGTATAATTAGGAAGGTCGGTGTAAGTTGATCGCATGAATTTTCATGATCGGCCCTTCCGTTCGGCTTATACGGATAATTTAACATTGGAGGTTGTGAAGCTTGAATACGCAACAAAATAACGCTGCTGCGCCAAGTCTTCTGCAGAATCGATTCCTTCAGACGATATTGCTGTCCAACATATTGCTGCAAATCGGCATCTGGGTACGAAATTTCGCGATCCTTCTTTATGTCGCGGATAGGACGAATAACGACCCTTACGCGATATCGCTGATCAGCGTCGCGGAATTCGCTCCGATATTCGTCTTTTCGTTTATCGGGGGCACGTTCGCCGACCGCTGGAAGCCGAAACGCACGATGATCTGGTGCGACTTGCTGTCGGCCGTATCGGTCTTTGCCGTACTGCTCACCATTCATTTCGGCTCCTGGCAATCCGTCTACTTAGTCGCCTTCATCTCGGCGATTCTGTCGCAGTTCTCGCAGCCATCGAGCCTGCGGCTGTTCAAATATCACGTTCCCGAACAGCAGCTGCAGCAAGCGATGGCGATTTTCCAATCGCTTATCGCCATCTTTATGGTGCTTGGGCCGATGCTCGGCACGTTCGTGTACAACCGGCTGGGCCTGGAAACGTCGATTGGCATCATGGGCGTCGCGTTCCTGTTGTCTGCGGCCGTTCTATTCCGTCTGCCGAAAGACAATCTGGAGCAGTCCGCGCAAGGGAAAGGTCAATTCTGGAGCGAATTCGCGGAAGGATTCCGTTATGTATGGAACAGCCGCGTATTGCGGATGCTTGGTGTCGTGTTCGTCGTAGCCGGACTCGCCGTCGGCGTCGCGCAGGCGCTTAACCTGTTCGTCGTGACGGAACGGCTTGGGCGGGACGAGGAGTTCCTGCAGTATATCCTGATGGTGAACGGCGGGGCGATGCTGATCGGAGGCGGGCTTGTCGCTTCCTTCGCCAAGCGGGTACCGCCGCAGCTGCTGCTGGCGCTCGGCATGTTCTCGGGGGCTATCTGCACGATTATCGTCGGATATTCGACGAGCGTTCCGCTGACGCTGGCCATTCAGTTCGTGAACGGCCTGATGTTCCCATGCATCCATATCGGAATAAGCACGATGATTCTGCAATGGTCGAATACATCGAACGTAGGCCGGGTGAACGGCGTACTTAACCCGTTGTTCTCCGGGATGATGGTGATTTCCATGTCTTTTGCCGGAGCGCTTAAGGCCAGCTTCTCGCTCGTATCGATTTATTTCGGCGCAGGTCTCTTGTTCTTCCTAGGCGCGCTGATCATGATGTCGATCATGAACCAGAAAGCGCCTGAGCAGCTGCGGGCAACGGAGCCGCAGCATTCTTAAGAACTTAGTCGTTACTGGCAATCCGAAACGACGATGCCATCCTTGACTGGGACGCCGCAGTCGTTTCGGCAAAAAAATGAAAATCCATTTAAAGATAATAAGTTTATATTTTACCAAAAGAGATTCCCTTGCCGCCGAGGCTTCAAAGCCTTAAAGTGGCGGTAAGGGAATTTTTTTTGTTTCCGCCAGGCGGAAAGGAAGGGTGCTCGGAATGCTTGAACGGATGCCTGAAGCGGCTGAAATCGCCGCTCATATGAAACGGATATTCGGCCGTTCCGTTGCGGAAGCGGCCGTTCTTGACAAAGGCTGGCTGAACGTCAAGTGGAGGATGGAGACGGAACAAGGTCCGGTATTCGTGAAGTATTACCACCCGGACCGGTACAAGCTGCATGCCCGCCCCGAGCGGAGAAGCGATATCGAGAGGACGCTTCGGCTGCAGCATGAGCTGAACATCGGCGGCGTACCGTGCCCGAACGTTCATGCGGCGAACGGCCGGTTTCTTCAGGAGACGCCCTCGGGGTTATTTTATACGGTACAGGATTGGATAGAGGGTCAACCTGCTCAGGCGGGGTGCTTGAATACGGCGCAAATGCATTCGCTGGGACTGGCAACGGGGCGGATGCACAAGCGGCTTCGCGCCGTTCCTCCGCTTGGCGCTCCCGTCTGGAGGCCGGACAAAGCCCGCTATGTGGAGGAGTGGGAGGGCAATTGGAACAAGGCGCGGCAGGCGGACGACGGGATTGCGGCGGAATGGCTGGAACGTTCCCGGCGCCTGGTCGAAGCGATCGATTTCGGCTTGTTCGATTCGTTCCGGCCCGCGTGGCTCCATTGGGATTTGTGGGTCGATAATCTGTTGCTGAACGATGAGGGTGTGGCGGGCATTTTGGATTTTGACGAAGCGCCCCCCGGCATGCCGGCCAGGGCGATGCTGATGCTGTATCTCGTGGAATCGATCTGGTGGCTTCGCACGGAAATCCGGGCAGAAATGGGACTTAAAGACCTCCTTCGCCGGTTCGTCGAAGAATTGCATTGGATCGAGGACAATCGGGATACGTTAGCCGAGCAGCTTCCAAGGTAGCGCAGGCAAGGAGACGGTTTCCCGGCCGTCGGCGTCAAGCAAGGCAAGGCACCTATTCGCGAGAGCGCAGCCATGTAATAGAATCCGTACTGCAGGAATAAAATTTCATACTGGACAAGTCGGGGAAGGCTATCATATGAAATAGTTACGGAAAGCGGAAAGCGGGGAGAGCACCATGTGGAGCCGGATTAAGCCGAGGAAGATGTATGCCAGCCTGTTTTTATACTCCTGCCTGGCCGTATGCTTGCTGACTTTGGCATTCACGATGTATTTAAGCCAGCTGTTCGTGCGAAGCGCCACGGAGGAAATCGATAAATCCAATCAGGACAAAATGCAGCAAGTCGTGCAGACGTCGGAATTTACGCTGCAGAAATTGCGCCAGTTCGCGCTCCGGGTCTATTCGGAAGAGAATATTGCGCTTTGGCTCAATATGAGCCGGGACGACTACTCCCCGATGCCGTTGTATAAAGCGGCCGCAAGCGTACGCGAATTCGTGAGCAGCGAGCCTTTTATCCATAGCATTTATTTGTTTAATTTCAATCTGAATCAAATCTACTCTTCTGCCGAAGCCAGCCTCTATACGCAGCAAGATTTCCACGACCAATCCATGTTGAGCGCCATCAAAAGCAACGGGACGACGCCGTATTTGCAATTCATCGACCATAAGTCGCAGGGAGGGTCGTATCTTGCGCTGATCGTGCCGGCCGCCGGTCCGAACCGGAACTACAGCGGATACGTCGCCATCCTGTTCAGCAAGCCGCTGCTCAACGAACATATGCTGCAAATCTCCGGCCAGGACCAGAACAAAATGATCGTCGAAGGCCCGAACAAAGAGTTCATTCTCGGCAATGTCGATGCCGAATTGGCTTACGAGTTTGCGCAGGCGGAGAAGCCGGCATCGCCGTCGGCGCGCTGGGAATGGTCCTCGGGCGAGGGCGTGTGGTCGGTCCGGACGGCGACGCTGCCGATCGAAGGCTGGACGGTGTACCATTTGTCGCCGATCTCGGCGTGGCAAGCCAAAATCGACCGCATCCGGACGGACATTATCGCCGCTTCCGTCGTTCTGGTCCTTGCGCTGCTCCTGTTCCTGTTCTGGCAATCGTACCGCCGCTTGAAGCCGATCAGCGACTTGACGGCGCGGCTTCAATCCAAGCTTGCCCCCAAGGAGCCGGTTGCCGGGGATACGTCGCCGGACGGCAACGAAATCGCGTGGCTGCATTCCAGCTTCGACAGGCTGGTCGGCAGGCTCGAGCAGCTGGACCTGTCGCTGAAGAGCAGCAAGGCGCTGATCAAGGACGATCTGCTGCGGCAATGGATTCTCAGCTCGAAGGCTTCCGGCCCGGCAGAGCAGTTTATCAAAGAGCAGACCGCCATTCTTCGGACGGGAGCGTTCCGCATTGCCGTTATCCGTCTTGAGTCGTACGGGCGGTTCAAGGAGTATTACGATTTTGCGTCGCGCAAGCTGCTCCGTTACGCGCTCGGGAATATGATGGCCGAAGTGCTGGCGAACCACGGTTTTGCCGCGGAAACGGTCGACTTCGGCTCCGATCATATTGTCGCGCTCGTCTCCTCTTCCGCTTCGGACGGAGAGACGGCGCGCATCCTTGAAGCGATGGAGGACGTGCGCGTTCAAATCCGGCGATGGCTGAAGCTGGAGCTGCAGGCGGCGGTCAGTCCCCCGCTTGACGAAGGGGCTAATCTCCAGACGGTCTACGACCGTATTTACGAGCTGACGCTGCTCGCCTTCCTGTCCGACGAGGACCGGGTATTCACCATGGACGACTTGGAGCGTTATCGGCCGGGCGAAGGAAGCGATCCGGACGAACAGTTGCTGAAGCAAGCCATCCATGCCGTCCGCCTGCGCAACGCGGACGCGCTCCGGGCGGATCTCGACAGCCTCACGCGGCATATGCAGGGGCTTAGCTACGAGGAGTGCAAGCTGCAGCTGACCCATATCATTTATTCGATGATGAAAAGCTTCAAGAACGGCAGGACGTTCCAAGGGATGAAGAGTATTCATGCTTTTCTCGACCGGTTTTCCACCATTGGCGAAGTGAAGGCGTGGCTGCTGGAGGAGCTGCTGCAGATGATGGACCAGCAGCGTCCGCGCACCGGCGCCGCCCGGAAGGAAGAGCTCGTCGCCGAAATGATGGAATACGTACGCAACCATCTGCACAATCCGATGCTTTCCGTCGACGATATCGCCGCGCATGTCAACATATCCGTCAACTATGCCCGGCAAATTTTCAAAGACCATTACCAGCTTTCGCTCTCCGATTATATAACGGACCAAAGGATCAAATACGCGATCCATCTGCTTACGACGACCGATTGGACCGTAGCGGATATTACCGAGCAGTCCGGATTTCAAACGAAAAGCACGTTCTTCTCGCTGTTCAAGCGGGCAACCGGGATGACGCCGGGTCAATACCGGATGGAGCAAGCGAAGACGGGTGCGAATACGCAAGCTTAAGCCGTAACGAACGGACCGGACGCATCCGCAAAATCGATACTGCCGCCATCGTCAACATCCGTACCGTTTGATAAATCCCGTACTGTACCAAAGGCCGGGCAGCCGGGTATGATCGAACACACGAGCCGGTCAGGCGCGCTGCAGCTGGTTTTTGCCGGATGCTGGCGCAGCCGTTGTCCGGCGGATCATAATCGGGAGGGGTTAGCCCATGAGATTCGGTAAAAAAAGATTTTGGCTAATGGTCGCATCCTTTATTCTAGCGGCGGCTTTGACCGCCTGCAGCACAGGCGGGACGACGCCGCCTTCCGAAAGCGGCGAACCGCCGGCTTCCGGGAACGAAGATTTGAAACCGGTTACGCTTAAAATCATGTTTCCCGGAGATCCGCCGGCGAACTGGGACGAAGTGAAGTCGGAGATGGAGAGCCGGCTGGCCGATACGCTTAACGTCAAGCTGAACGTCGTCTTTATTCCGTGGTCCGATGTCCGCCAGAAGCGTCAGGTCGCGCTATCCTCCGCCGAGGATTACGATTTGATCTGGGACAACAGCCCGGTGCAAAATATCGCCGCCGGACTATACGAGCCGTTGGACGAACTGATCGAGAAGTACGGTCCCGACATTAAGGCGGTTCGTTCGGAGGAGCTGATGGAGTCGAACAAGGTGAACGGCAAGCTTTATGCGGTTCCTCTGGAAGTGAACTTCATCCGTCCGTGGACGTTTGTCGTCCGCAAGGATATACGGGAGAAGCTTGGCGTTAAGCCGATCGCCAGCTATGAAGAGCTGATCGACTTTATGTATTTGGTGAAAGAGAAGGAGCCGGGCCTCACGCCGTATATTCCGAACGGCACCGAGCATATCGGCTTGAAGCTGGCGGGGATGCTCGATCCGGCGGCCAACCTGGCGGCCGTGCTCAACTATCCCGGCTTGTACACGAAAGGGAACGACGGTAAGGTTTACAATATTTTCGACGATATGGACCCGCTCATCATGAGCACGCTCGAGCAGAACCATAAGCTGTATCAGGACGGCATCTTGGCCAAAGACGCCCTGACGCTGCGCAACTCGGAGTTCGCCAAGGGCAAGGCGGCGGTGTCGACGTTCAACGATTTCGGCGTCAATCTCAGCACCCGCACTTCGCTGGAGAAGTCGGTTCCGGGAGCGGCCGCCGAGGCGTTTACGCTGTACAGCCCGGATATGAAGCTGAGCTCGACGTACAAGGCGGGCAATTTCATCGCGGTTCCGGTCGTCAGCAAAAACAAGGAGCGCGCCGTTCAGTTTCTGAACTGGCTGAACCAGAAGGACAATTACGATCTGCTTGCGTACGGGATCCAGGGCAAGAACTGGGAGGACGCGGGCGAAGGGCTGTATAAGCCGATTCCGGAAAACCCTTACGCTGGCATACCGTTCGCCTGGGGCTGGAATCCGAAGCTGGACCGCATCGACGCCAGCCTGCCCGAAGACGTTATCGCGTTGAACAAGTGGCAGCGGGATCCGAGCTATTTCACGCCGGACATTCTGGCGGGCTTCACCTTCGATCCGAGCCCGGTAGCCAACGAGGTTGCGCAGCTCAGCAACGCGGGAACGGAGTTTTACGATCCGCTTGTGATGGGCGTGACGGAGCCGAACGAAGGGCTCGCGGCGTTCAAAAAGGCGGCGTACGACAACGTGAAAAAGGTGCAAGCGGAAGTTCAGAAGCAATTGGACGCTTATCTGGCAAGCAAAAAGTAGTCGTTATGCCGCGGCGCGAGCGGTAATCTGGCGCGGGATTCGGGGAGCAGTGCAGCGATCTACGACGGGCGATCAGCCCGAATATAGGCCGGCAAGCCTTGATACAAGGCTTGCCGGTTTTTTTCTATTCGAGCCTCCGAGGGGATACTGCGGGGCGAGTGCTCTAACGAACATAGAGATGCTTATGCAGGTCCGAATGAACTTTCTCGCCATGCAACGAACTGGAGAAGCGTTATTTAGAGAAAAAGCGCCACGGGGGAGCGTAAAACCGGCAAATAACGACGCCTGAGTTCGTTACGGCTGCGAAAACGCCGTTATTCGGCGAAATAAGACCCGCTGAGTTCGTTGGCTGGCGGCCTGTCTCGCGGCGGGCACCCGCCGGAGTAGCGCCGGCACAACAGGGTTTGGCGGGCGACCCGCCGGCATAGCGCCCGCAGGGAGCGGCGAGCTGTCCGTCAGTACAGCCGCGCCTGCGGCAAGCAAAAATATCGGATTTTCCTTCGGTAAAATCCGTACTCCCGCCGTTGGTACAATTCATACCGCCCCAGCGTATCGCCGTTCATACCGATTGATAAGAACAGGACTGTACGTCCGAGGGGGCTTGCGCGTAACATTCAGGTACATCCTGAACGAAAGGTGGGAACCGATCATGGGAATATGGCGCGAGCTTCGCAAAAACAAATGGCTTTACGCAATGGCGCTTCCGGTCGTCGTATTCGTCTTTATTTTTTCCTATGTGCCGATGTCAGCCCATCTGTTGGCCTTTAAGCAGTTCATCCCCGCCAAAGGGCTGTGGGGCAGCGAGTGGACGGGACTCGACAATCTGAAGTTTTTTTTCACCGGACCCGATTGGCTGGGCGTGACCGTTAACACGATCTATTTGAACCTGCTGTTCATCGCGGCCGGCACGATCTGCTCCTTATGCATTGCGCTGCTGCTGAACGAAATTCGTCAAGCGTATTTCAAAAAGGTGACGCAATCGCTCGTCATTTTGCCGCATTTTATTTCCATCGTGGTCGTGAATCTGATGGTCATCAACTTCTTCAACGGCCAGGACGGCATGATCAACCGGATGCTGGGGCAATTCGGCTTCGAGCCGGTTTACTGGTTTCAGACGCCGGCCGTATGGCCTTGGCTGCTGACGCTTATATTCGTCTGGAAAGGCGCCGGATGGGGCTCGATCATCTACTTGGCTACCTTGACCGGCTTTTCCGAGGAATATTATGAAAGCGCTCGAATCGACGGCGCCAAGCGGTGGCAGCAAATCTGGTACATTACGCTCCCGCTGCTGCGCCCGACGATTATCGTGCTGACGCTGCTCGAGCTGGGACGCATCTTCTACGGCGATTTCGGGCTGATTTACGGCATTATCGGAGACAACTCGCTGTTGTTCGATTCGACGGACGTCATCGATACGTATACGTACCGTTCCCTCCGGTCGACGAATATGAACAGCTACAGCAATGCCGCCGCGGTCGCGCTGTTTCAATCCGTCATGGGCTTGATCACGATCCTGTTCTTCAACTGGGTCGTCCGTCGGGTCGACAACGACTCGAAGCTGTTCTAAGAGGGGAAAGCCTATGCTTCCGAAGCGAGTTTTAACCGCCGCCTGTTCGAAGAAGCTGTACCCGTAAAACTTTTAGGAGGGACGTCATATGACAACCAAGCCGTTAAAGCGATCGAAGCCCCTGTCCGGGGGGCTGGCGCTGCCGGTCCAGCCTCGGGACACGTCCCAGCTTGCCGTTTCGCTCGTCGCGTATCTGTTTATCGGGGCTTTCGCCTTGTTTTGCCTTATACCGTTCTGGCTCGTCTACATCGGTTCGTTCACGGCGGAAAGCCAGATCGTTCAAGGGTTCCGCATGTTCCCGACGGAATTTACCCTCGATGCCTACCGGTTTCTGTTCCAGGGCAGCCAAGTATACCGAAGCGGCTTCGTCTCGGTGTTCATCACGGTCGTCGGAACCGCCGGAGCCGTGCTTATTACTTCCATGTTCGGCTACGTGGCCGCGCATCCGAAGGTCAAATACCGTTATGTGCTTTCGTTCTACATTTATTTCACGATGCTGTTCCCGCCCGGTCTGGTCGGTTATTATCTGCTGATTTCCAACTGGCTGGGCTTGCGGGATACGCTGTTCGCGCTGCTGCTGCCGCTTTTGTTTTCCGCCTTTAACGCGTTTCTCATGACTTCGTATTTCCGTACGCAGCCCTTTGAACTGAACGAAGCGGCGACGGTGGACGGCGCGCACGAGCTGTACATCTTTTTCCGGATTATATGGCCGATATCCATGCCGGTAATTGCGACGATCGCGTTGTTCTATGCGCTTGCATATTGGAACGATTGGTTCAACGCGCTGATGTTCATCGACAATCCGCATAACCATCCGCTGCAGATGATGCTTCGCCGGATCGTATCCAATTCGCAGAATCTGGACTATTTGAACACGAACGTCAATATTCCCGTCTCCGCGACAGGCGTGCAGCTTGCGGCGGTCGTCATCACGATCGGGCCGATCATCTTTTTGTATCCGTTCTTGCAGCGGTACTTCATTAAGGGGATGACGGTCGGAGCGGTTAAAGGTTAGGAGGGAACGATCATGTCCACTGCAGGCGTCAACGATCATTTGGAGGCAAGCCTGAAGGAGCGGGAGGCCTCGTACGATGCGGCCGTCAAGCTGCTCTATATTCCGATGACCAAAACGTACCATACCGCTTTGACCCCGGAATCCCATCCTTACGCCCATTGCATCTACTCCTCCGCCGCCTATGCGCTGGATTTGCTGGAAAGCGGGCGGCAGGACCGCGCGGAGCGGGCGATCGGCATCGTCCGGACCTTGCTGCCGCTGCAGGATGCCAAGGAGGACAGCCCGACCTTCGGCGTTTGGCCGTATTTCTGGGAGGAGCCGCTTGCGCGGATGAAGGAGCCGGACTGGAACTATGCCGATTTTGTCGGGAAGAAGCTGGTTCTCATGCTGAAACGCCACGGGGAGCGGATGGACGGGGAGCTGAAGCGGGAGCTGGCCGCGGCGATCGAGCGCGCTTGCCGGGCGATCGTGAAACGGGATGTCGGCCCCAGCTATACGAATATTGCGGTCATGGGCGCTTTCGTTACGCTTGCGGGCGGCGAGACGATCGGACGGGAGACGTATGTGGAGTACGGCCGGAACCGGCTGCAGCGGCTTTACGATTTCACCTTGCGGCTCGGCACCTTCGTCGAATTCAACAGCCCGACCTATACGCCGATTGCGATCGAGGAGCTCGACCATATTTGCCGGGAGTCATCGGATCCCGAGGCCAACCGGCTGGCCGGAGAACTGCTGTTCCGGGCGTGGCGGATGGCCGCCGAGCATTATCATCCGCGCACGGGGGAATGGGCCGGGCCGCACAGCCGCGCTTATGCCCCGATGCTGAACAAGGACGGCGCCGCAGCCCGATGGTTCGCCGGCATTCGCGAGGAGCGTATCGATGCGCGGTCGCCGCGCTGCCCGGATACGCTGCTGCCTTACTTCCGTTCGGAGGAGGAGCGGTATTTCCGCTGCCCGATTTTCGACGAGGACGAAACGGGCTATCAGAGCTATGCCACGACTTATATGAACGAATCGTTCTGCCTCGGCTCGTTCTCCAAGGAGATGATGTGGCATCAGCGGCGCAATCTGATCGCGTACGCCGACAACGGCGGCCAACCGGCTTATGTCCAGCTGCGTTTCCTGAAGGACGGCAAAGATTTCTCGTCCGCCGTGTTCACGGGAGCGCAGCAGCGCGGCGACATCGTATTCGGGCTGAACATGGCGCTTGACTACGGCGATTGGCATCCGGTGCTGGATCCGGTTAACGGCATATTTCACGCGGCCGACCTGCGCATTCGGTTCGAAATCGGCGGCTATACGGACGGAATCGAGATCCGTACCGAGGATGAGCTAGGGTACGACGCTGCGGCTATCATCGGGGAGCAGACGGTGCGGGTTAAACAGCTTGCCGCTTGCTCGGATCTCGGCATGCCGCGTATGGCGATTTCGCGCTCCGGCCAGAAAGGGACGCTTGGCATCGACTATGTGATCTACGAGGGGCCAAGCCGGGCGTTTAATCTGCATGAGTGGAGCTGCGCGGCGTGGGCGTTTTGGTTTGCGATGTCGGACTCGGCCGAACGGCCGCAAGCCGGAAGCTTGTACAGGGACGGAATGTTGTCCGCATGGCTTGATAGAAGCGGAAAACGGACGGAGATCGCGATTCCGGCGAGACCGGACCGAATTTCGAGACTGTACCGGGATAACCGGGTCTCGTTTGCTGATGAGGAGGCTTAGACGATGACGCATATAGGCAAGCAAGCTTGCGGGGAGGCGGCCGGCCGGGTCGCGGCCCGCATTATGAGGGGGCAGCCCGGCGATTGGGGGATGGATATCGAAAGCTGGGACTGGAATCCGGGCGTGGGCATTATTGCGCTGATGGACTATTACGAACGTTCGGAACGGCAAGACGTGCTTGATTTTACGATTCGCTGGGAGGCGCGCAACCGCTCGCAAGCCGATTCGCGCAAAGTGATTAACGGCATGGCCCCGTATGCGGTCTATCCCATGCTATACGAGCTGACGGGAGATGCGTACTATCGGGAGCATGCTCTCCGCATCGGCGAATGGATGCTGACGGAAGCACCAAGGACGAGGAACGGGGCGTTCGAGCATACGGTAACGGAGTCGGAGCAGTTCGCGGAGCAGGCATGGGCCGATACGGTGTTTATGGCGGTGCTGTTTCTCGCCCGGCTGGCGAGAGTCAGCGGGGAGCGGAAGTACGCGGCGGAGGCGCTGCATCAATTGCAGCTTCATTTCCGGCTTTTGCAGGACGCCGGCACCGGCGTGCTGTTCCATGGCTGGGATTGTACGCGGAACGATCCGATGTCCGGGGCCCGCTGGGGAAGGGCCAATGCGTGGGTCGCGCTGGCGACGCCGATGATTGTGCAGGAGCTGGAAGGCATAATGGCCGTTCCGGAGGCGATAGCAGAGCGGCAAATCCGCTTGCTGCACGGGCTTAATGCCTATCAGGCGGAAAACGGCTTATGGCCGGTTGTCGTGGACCGGCCGGACTATCGCCATGAACTGTCCGGCAGCGCCGGAATCGCCGCCGGTTTTCGGAAGACCGCAAAGCTCGGGTGGGTCGGCGACAGCTATCGGGCGGCCGCCGATTTGACGCTGGCCCGGGTGCTGGAAGCTGTAGAGGAAGACGGCAGCGTAGGCGGCGTTTCCGGCGGAACGCCGGTGCTTCCGAGCGAAGAGGACTATAACGCGTTCGAAGTCCGGCCGACGCTGTACGGCCAAGGGCTCGCGTTAATGCTGTTTAACGAATACTTATGACCCCTTAAGCGCGGGCCGCCGGGAACAGGCGCCGCCCGCACGGTTCCTTCCGGTACCGGAAGGAAAGGAACCGCCTTTCCCCCTATTCCCGCTGCCTTCGTGCGGCATGGCCGGTCAGGCGCCCGGTCGTACAACCGGTCATGCCGCTCACCGAATGAATGGGTAAGTTCGTCATTAATGGTTTAGTATGTCAAAACATTCAAGTCCGCAAAGCCTTCCTTGCGAAAAAGGGAAGGAGAAATGCGACATTTTATTATTTGAACAGCACAAGAATGGGAATGTTTTCATTAATGAAAGCGTATACATCTTGTACATCGACGATAAAGCATTCCGTTTGATTCGTGAGGAAGGGGGAATTGTTATGTAGAAAGAAGCAGGAAGCCCATGAATTCGGTCTTGTATTGTCTTGTGTCACGGGTCATGAAAGGGGGAATCCGCGATGCGAAGCGGAAAGGTGTGGAATGCGCGGAATGCGGGGTGGATCGGAAAGCTTCTGTTGGCGCTCGTCTTGTTGTTGCCCGCCGTATCGGTTCAACGGGAATATGCGAAGGCGGAAGGCGAGCTGCTGAAAACCGGAAACTACTACTACAGCATTGCTCCCAATGCGGGAGGGCTTCCGGATAAAGGGGCCACGGGGCTTATCTCTTCGGAGAACGGCGTTATTTTGGACGGATTAACGACGACCTATGCGGGATGGATGGGGAGCGCAACCGCCGTCGGAACCGTTCAGGTCGTCATCGACCTGCTGAAGGATTATCCGCTTGAAGCGATCAATATCGTCATGAACGCCCCCAATCAATATTGGGGATTCAAAGAATTTACGGTTAAATACCGCAGCGAGGCGACGCCGGACTATTACTATATCGCCGGTAAGCATGTAAGGGTGGGAACCGCCCTGAATAATACGGTCAACCTGCCGATGGCGGGCAAGACGGCCCGGTTTATCGTCATCGATATGAAGCGGGCCCATTCCTATCAGCATATCCCTTTATCGGAGGTCCAAATCTACAAAGGGACGGGCGACGAAGGGCAGAATCCGGCTCCGACGTATACGGCCGAGCAGATGCAGGCCGAATTGAAGAAAGACGCCATGATGGTCGACAAATACGGGCAATGGATCTATGAAACGTGGGACGGCAAGGTGACTTCCGACGAGCAGCTCCGTCAGGAATACGCGCAGGAGGCCGCTAAGCTTTCCAAGGTCAAGCTGAACCGGGAGAAATACGACCAGTACGGCGGCATTAAGAGCGGCGGGCAATACGAAGGCACCGGGTATTTCCGGCTGGAGCAAATCGACGGGAAATGGTGGTTTATAACGCCGGACGGGTATAAGTTTTTTCTGAAGGGGGTCGACGCCGCCAGCCTGTGGGAATGGGGATACGGAACGCCGCTGAAGAAAGCGGACGGCACGCCGAGGCTAGTGTTCGAGGAGCTTCCCGATCCGGGCGCGTATGCTCCGGCTTATGCAAACGATGCGAACGGCGAAAGGGTGAGCTTCCTCGTAGCCAACGTCATGAAAAAATACGGAGCCGGCTTCGAAGCAAAATGGGAGGACATCACGAAGAAACGGTTGATCGATTGGGGCTTCAACGCTTTCAGCAAGTGGACGAAGCCGAATTTCATCAACGATTTCCCTTATATCGAGGTGCTGCAGGACCCGATGACGTTGAAGCGGATTCAATGGACGTACGACGTGTTCGATCCCGAAGCGCCCTCCATCATCGAAGATGCGCTCAAGGCAAGATTGAACGAAATCAAGAACGACCGGTGGCTGATCGGTTATACGTACGACAACGAAGCGGGCTGGAACGCCGACATCGTCAAGACCGTCCTCACGTACGATTCGGAGTCCGCGGCCAAAAACGCCTTTGTCGACCATATCGCCGCCAAATACAATAACGACATTGCCGCCGTCAATCAGCTTCTCGGCACAAGCGCCGAATCGTTTGACGCTTTGAAGGATACGTCCATTAATATCGCCAACGTTCCGGCGGCAGAGGTATCGGACTATATTAAGCTCGCATCCCGCACGTTCTTCTCGACGATTAAGGGCATTATCGAAAAATACGATCCGAACCACCTGTTCCTCGGCTCGTCGATTGTCCCGACCTGGCGGACCAGCCTCGATTGGGACTCGGCGGCGATGGAAATCGTGGATGCGTTCTCGGTCGACAATTACACGAACGACCCGAACTGGATCGCCCGGTACGAGTCGTTTAACAAGCCGCTTCTCAACCTGGAGTTTTCGTTCGGCACGTCGCAGCGCGGCTTGTCGCCGGTGAACGCATCGACTAACGTGCCGAGCATCGAGGAGAGAGGGCTCGCATTCGAAGACTTCGTCGAAGGCCAGGCGTCGCACCCGCTGTTTGTCGGCTCGGGTTGGTTCACTTATTACGATCAAGCGGTGACGGGGCGTAGGGACAACGAAAATTTCAACATCGGCCTTGTCAATCAGCAGGATCAGCCTTATACGGAAATGGTCCAAATTATGAAATCCGTTAATGCCGGATTGGAAGCGGTTCACGAGAACGGAGGATAAGCGCGAATAACCGAGGCTAGTGAATGACGGCTCACTAGCCTCGGTTTGTTCTGATTTTAGGGTAACGGTGCTGCCAAAATACTCGGGTTATGGAAATTAAAAAAGCGGGCTAAGGGAAAAAATCAAGTTGACGGTTCAATTTGCGAGAGCTAGCGTTCAGGCGGAAAATGTGTGGTTTGAAAAAGTTTAATGTGAATGTGAGGGAATGAACGGTAGGTCGACGAAGCTGCGATGAATGGGGTTAACGATTAGAAGTTTCATTAGGTGAAAATATAGGATAAGGCCGGTTTCCACAATAAGGGAAAGAACGGACGTTTCTATGAAGCGGAACGGAGAAGGCGTTGGGCTTGCACGATCAGCAAATCCAGCTGTTGGCTGTAATAAATGACTTCGGGATTAAGCAAATCCATGTTGTGCTTTTCGGCTGCGGCCAGCATTTGCGCTCTCATGCGGTTAATTTCGCAATGGATCTCTTCCATTTGGTCCGCCTTCCTTTTTCTACTAGATTTACGTTTATCTTAAAACGAAATTATTAGAATTGTATGAGGACATTATGAGGACTTTATGAGGCAATTGTTACCACTTTATAAATATAGTTGGGATTGCGATCGGGCAAGTTCCTTGAAGAAGCTTGCTGTTCCAACGCTTTGCGTTAACTTTGTTGTAACTTTTGGCCGGGTACCATACGTTATAGTAAGCAACGGGCCCAATACATCACTTGTTACGGAGGTACACGCCATGAAATCGTCTTTCAAACAATTAACGTTCGCCATAGCGGGCGGCTGCCTGCTTGCTGCAGCCGTTCCTTCCGTCTCCGCCGTTCATGCCGACGGAGCGCCGGCCGTTTCGGCCGTTCCGATCTCCGCCGAGACCGGCGTCGGCGCTGCTGCGGTGACGTCCAAGGCCATGAAGGAGCAAACGGAGATTTACAACGTCGACATACAGCTTCCCGTCGTCAGCGGCTTGCTCGATATGAAATATCAGGAGCAGCTGAACGCAGCGATCGAACGACAGGCGGAAGAGGATCTTCAAGCGCTGAAGAAGCAAGCGGCCGAAGGCGCCGCGGCGGCGAAGGAAGGCGGTTACGATTATGATCCGTACGAAATGAAAGTGACGTACGAAATCAAGTCCGCTGGCGGCGGCGCCGACGGCGGTACGCTGAGCTTGACGGTTCAGTCGTATTTCTACACCGGCGGGGCGCACGGGATGACGCGGGTCGATACGTATAACGCCGTAAACGGAGCGACGGCGGAAACGATAACGCTGGACAAAGCGCTTGGCAGCGGCTATAAAGCGATCGCCGAGAAGGCGGTCAAAGCGGCGGCCGCGGCCGAGCCGGACGTCTATTTCGCGGATGCCGCGGCCGAATTGGAAATAACGAACGACCACCCGTTCTACGTGAAGGACGGCGATGTGTACCTGGTGTTCCAGCCGTATGAAATCGCGCCTTACGCTGCGGGCATCGTCGAGATTAAAGCGGCCGCTTCGGACAGCCGGCCGGGGCAGGAGCCGGCCTTTAGCGTAAGAGTCGTTCCCGAAGGGAAACAGACGGGAGGAGAGCCCGCTTACTTGCTTACCGGCCACGGCGACAGGCTGCTCCCGCTCAGAGCCGTGGCGGAGCAAGCCGGTTATACGGTGAAATGGAATCAGGCCGCCCGTTCGGCGGAAGTAAGCAAAGGCGCGTCATGGACGGCGGTGAAGCCGGACACCGATTACTACGTGTATAACCGCACGGCGCCGATCTCGCTTGGTATTGCTCCGGTGATGATCGACGGCACGCTTTACGTGCCGCAGACGTTTTTCAGCGACGTGCTGAAGCTGAATGTCGAGCTTGAGCACGAGACGGGCGCGCTGCTGATCGGCGAACCGCAGCAATAAGAGCAAGAACAGTCCCCAAGCCGTCGTCGGCTTGGGGACTGCTTGTTTAGATCATTTGAGCGGGGAAATAGCCGAGAGCCCTCCGGAACGCTGCCTATTCGTTCCCGGCCGCAGGATCCGGTTTGCGCTGCCTTTCCGTCCCGGCGGCCCATTCAGGCGAGCTGAAGCTTTTTCCGCGTTTCCAATGCGGGAACGGGGTCGTTGCACGTCATCAGCTTGACGCCGCAGCCCAGCGAATACAGCACCTCGGTCTCGGTGTCGGGGCAATAAGACCATACCATAATGCCGAGCTCCCCGAACATGCGCACGACATCCGGCGTCAGCAGCTTCATTTCGACGCCGGCCGCCCACATTTTCGAATAGGTGCCGCCTTCGCCATGGACGAAATTATGCATGACGCCTTCCAGGAAGCCTTGCGTCCTTACGCCGTGCCGGTCGTGCAAATACGCGAGAACGTCCGCGTCAAAGCAAACGAACACCGAGCGGGGCATATAGCCGTAGCGATCCAGCGTCGCAACGGCGGCGTCCGCCGTCGCTTTCGCACGCGGCCCGCGTTTGATTTCCACGTTCAGAAGCACATCCGGATAGCCTTGAAGCAGTTCGCACAATTCCTCAAGCGTCGGAATTTTAAGTCCCTCGAACGCCGGGCCGAACCAGCCTCCCGCGTCCAGCTCCTTCAGCTCGCGCAGCGTCAACTCGCCGACTTCGCCCGTGCCGTTCGTCGTCCGGTCCACCGTATGGTCGTGAATGACGACGATATGGCCGTCCTTGGTCATGTGCAGGTCGAACTCGAGCATATCGACGCCGATCTCCAGCGCGCGCTGGAAGGCGAGCAGCGTGTTCTCCGGATAGCGGGCTTTGTAGCCCCGATGTCCGCTGACGAGAACGGACGAGCCTTCTTGAATGCGTTCGATCATCGTTTGCGCTCCTCTCGCATGGATTCGTTATTCGGCCAGAATGCGCTCCGCTTCTTTGCGGAATTCTTCAAGCGTGGACGGAATGTCCTTGCTGTCGTACAAAATCGCTTCCATCGCCGAGAAAAACTCCTTCATAATTTCCGGCCAGCCCGTGTCGAGGTTCGTATCCACCGCATATTGGAGCTGCTCGAACGCGACCTTGCGGTTCGGCTCCGCCGCCCATAGATCTTGAATGGCCTGCGATTCGACCATTTTGTTCGTGAACGGCAGGTAACCGGAGTCCAGAATGAACTGCTGTCCGCCTTCTTCGTCCTGCATCACCCAGCGGATAAACTCCCAGGCCGCCTCTTTGTTTTTCGACGAGGAGAGCATGGCCACGTTGGCGCCGCCGGTCGGGTTCGCGTATTGTTGATCCTTCGGCAGGAACGCCGCTACGTAGTCGAATTTTACGGAAGCGTCCAGCCCGCCCATCGAGCCGGTCGATTGGTACAGAAGGCCGACCTTGCCGTCGACGAACATTTGGTTCGTAATGTTGCCCGAATCCTGCGAAGGCGGGTAATAAAGCGCGCCCGTGCTTTGCAGATCCTTCAGGAAGCTGAATACTTTGACGCCGACGCCGTTGTCGCCGAAGCCGATCGACGTCTTGTCCTCGTTGAAGAACGTGCCGCCCGCCTGAGTGATCATCGCCAGCGGATACCAGGTGTCGTAAGGCATCGTTACGCCGTAGCGCTTGATTTCGCCGTTTTCTTTGACGACTAGAGCGTTTGCTACCTCTTTCAGCTCCTCCCAGGTCGTCGGCACCTTCAGTCCCGCTTCGTCCAGCATCGTCTTATTGACGTACAGGATCGGGGTCGAACGGTTGAGCGGCAGCGAAACGAGCTGATCGTTAAACACCGAATGGCCCATCAGTCCGGGGACGAAATCGTCCTGGCTCATGCCCGACGATTCGAGGTACGGCGTAAGGTCCTCGAGCACCTCCGAATCGGCGAACATTTGAACGTAAGCCCGTTCGAGCATGCTGACGTCCGGAGCCGTCCCCGCAGGAATCGCCTGCTGCAGCTTCGTGACCGTTTCGTCGTAGGAGCCTTGATACGTGCCGACGACTTCGATGTCGTCGTGGGAGGCGTTAAACCGCTGGATGAGTGCGTCGAAGTACTCGCCGTTTTTGCCGCCAAGGGAATGCCAGAACTGAACGGTCGTTTTTTCCGTTTGGCCCGGCCCGGCGGAAGCGCCGGCGCTTTCGGGAGCGGCGGTGCCCCCGTTGCCCGCGCCGCTGCATGCGGCAAGCAGCCCGGTCAGCAAGGTGAAAGATGCAAGCGTTGCGGTCCATTTCTTCTTCATCGAATTAACCTCCATCATGGCGAATGATTAATGCCGTTAAAATTTGACGTCACTTAATGCCGGAATAAACAAAAGCTTTGACGATCTGCTTCGAGCAGAACAGATAAACGAGAAGGATCGGAAGCACCAGAATGACGTTGCCGGCCATAATGATATGCCAGTTGCTGATCCCTTCGGTTTCGCGCAGCGTGGCGATGCCGAGCGTGAGCGGCCGGATCGCGGCCGAATCCGTCATGACGAGCGGCCAGAAATAGTCGTTCCAATGGCTGACGAAGCTGAACAGCGCGATCGTCGCCAGCGCCGGCTTCGACATCGGCACCATGAGCTTCCACATGATTTTAAATTCGCCGGTGTTGTCGAGGCGCGCCGCCTCCACGATCTCCTCCGGAATCTGCATAAAATATTGCCGCAGCAAAAAGATGCCGAACGCGTTCGAGACGAACGGCACGATCTGCGGAAGCAGCGTCCGGGTAATGCCCCAATCCGCCATCATCAGATAGACCGGGATGAACGTTACCTGACCCGGAATCATGAACGCCAGCAGCACCAGCCCGAACAGCAGCCTGCTGCCCCGGAACCTGTATTTGGCAAACGCATAGGCGGCCGGAATCATGACGAGCATCTGCAGGACGATGATCGACAACGTAATGATCACCGAATTTTTCGCATAGGTTAGAAACGGCCCCGCGCTCATCGCGTCCGCAAAGTTGCGCCATTGCGGAACGGCGGGAATCAAGGTCGGCGGAAACGCCATCGTTTCCTCAAAGCTTTGCAGCGATGTCGAGATCATCCACAGGAAAGGGAAAACGAAAACCAGGATGACGGCGGTTTTCAACGCGTAGCCGAGCGTCCGGCCCGCCCATTTCCATTCAAGCGTTCTCAAGGTGGCGGTCCTCCTTTCCCGGAAAGCCGGGCTTATTGATAGTGAACCTTCTTGGCCAGAAGCCGGAAGTACAGCAGCGTCAGCAGGCCGACGATCGCCATAAGCACGACGCCCGTTGCGGATGCGTACCCGATGTTGGTCGTCCGGAAACCGTAAATATAGTAAACGATCGTGTTCGTGGCGTCGTTCGGTCCGCCTCCGGTCATCACCTTCACCGTATCGAACACCTTGAAGGAGCCGATCGTCATGATGACGAGAATAAAAAAGAGCTGAGGCGAAATGATCGGCAGCGTAATTTTCCAGAATACTCTGAATTTACTCGCGTTATCCAGCGCCGCCGCCTCGTAAATGCTGGGCGGGACGCCTTTCAGGGCGGCCACGATAATGAGCACGTAATAGCCGATTCCTTGCCAGACGGACACGAGGATGACCGACGGCAGCGCCGTTTTGGAGCTTTGCAGCCATTGCGAAGGCGGCAAGCCCAGCGATTTCAGCACGTAATTGAGAAATCCGAGACTAGGCTCCATCATCCACAGCCATACGAGCGAAATGGACACGATCGAGACGATATGCGGCGTAAAAATGCTGGCCTGCACGAACGCGTTGAATTTCGTATTCCGGCTTAGCCATACGGCTGTCAGCAGCGCCAGAACCATCGTCAGCACGACGACGCCGGCCGTATAAACCGCCGTGTTCGACAGCGCCTTGTAAAAGTCGGGCCTCGTAAAAATTTGCGCAAAGTTATCGAAGCCGATAAATTTGCTTTTCGCTTTGTTCATCAGATTGTAATCGTAGAAGCTGAGATAGACGAGATAGACAATCGGATAAAGGACGAACAGGAATATGCCGGCCATGGCGGGTGCGATCATCAAGTAGGGCCGGATCGTCTCGCTCCAGCTTTTCCTATGCATACAGCATCCCTCTCATCGCCTGAAGCCAGCTTGCGTGCTCGGCCTTGCCGCGAATGCGCTTCCCGTCCGCGTCGAAGAAGCAAAGCTTATCCGCGGCTACGCCCATATAGACCTCCTGATCCACCTTGAAACGGTCCTCCGCGGATTTCACCATAAAAGCTTGATCCCCGCACCGGATCTGGTACACCGTCTCGGAGCCGAGCATTTCTCTCGTCGCGACGGTTCCCCGTTCGGAGTAGTGAAGGCCGAGCGGCTCGGCGGACAGCACCGCGCTTTCGGGACGGAAGCCGAAGGAGACGTCGCCTCCGTCCGGCAGCTTGCCGATATTCATCGGCGGAACGCCGATAAATTCGGCGACAAACCGGTTGACGGGCTCCCGGTACATCGTCTCCGGGGACGCTTCCTGCTGGATGACGCCTTTGTTCATCAGCACGATCGTGTCCGCCATGGACATCGCCTCCACCTGATCGTGCGTGACGTACACGAACGTCGTGCCCAGCTTCTTGTGCAATTCGATGAGCTCGATCCGCATCTGTACGCGCAGCTTGGCGTCCAGATTGGAGAGCGGCTCATCCATCAGGAAGACCGACGGCTTCTTCACCATCGCTCTGGCGAGAGCTACGCGCTGCCGCTGGCCGCCGGACAGCGTGGACGGCTTGCGGTCCAGATAGTCGGACAAGCCGACCGTTTCGGCGATGCTTTCGACCAGCTCTTTACGCTCCGCTTTGGGAACTTTGTTGTTTTTGAGGCCGAATTCGATGTTTTCCCGAACCGACATGGTGGGGTAGATGGCGTAGTTTTGAAACACCATGGCTACGCCGCGCCGGCCCGGCGGAATGCGCGTCACGTCTTTGCCGTCGATCAGGACGGAGCCCGACGTTTGCGGATCGATACCCGCGATCATGCGCAGCAGCGTCGTTTTGCCGCATCCGGAAGGGCCGACGAGCACGGTGAATTTGCCGTCCTCGATTTTTAGGTTCAAATCGGAAATGACTTCGTTTTTGTCAAACGACTTCGAGACCCGAACGAACTCGATCGATGCCATTCTTTATCCTCCTTGCCGCATAATGTAGGCTTAAATCCCTTCAGAGCGTCCGGCACGGGGGCCGGACCGGGTTATACGGTATAGACCGTTATCCCGGCGTCGCGGAACGACTTGACCGCTTCCGGATCCGCCTCCTGGCCGGTGATCAAGCAATGAATCATGCTGTTCGGCGCGACGCTGTGCAGCGACTGCTTGCCGATTTTGCTGTGATCCGTCACGACGATGATTTCCCTTGCCGCGCGGATCATGCCCTGCTTGGCGGGCACAAGCTGCGCCTCCGGGTGCATCAGCCCGTATTGGGGATGAATCGCCGGCGTGCCGATAAACGCCTTGATGACGTGAAGGGAGCGGAGCACATGATCCGTAAACATGCCGTTCAGCATATAGCTGGAAGGGTACAGCTCGCCGCCGGTAACGATCACTTTAATGCCCGGCGCGTCCCGCAGCTCCGCGGCGATGTTCATGTCGTTCGTGACGACGGTGATGTTCGAGCGGTGCAGCAGGTTTTTGGCGATGTACTGGGTGGTCGTGCCCGAATCGATGATGATATGATCCCCGTCCTGGACAAGGCTGGCGGCCATTTGGCCGATTCTCATTTTTTCCTCCAAATGCTGCGTCGCGCGTTCGTTGAAGGGCGGTTCGTCGTTCGTCCATTCCTCCACGATGGCTCCGCCGTGCGTCCGCTTCAGCAGCCCTTCCCGCTCGATTTCGGCCAAATCCCGGCGAATGGTCGCCTCGTGGACCCGAAACTCTTTGGCGAGCGTGCTGATCGAAGCGGTATGATATTGCCGGACATAGGCGATAATGCGCCGTTTCCTTTCGGCTGCCAGCACTTTCTTTCCTCCTGACGTTTTCGCGCAACAACGCTCACGGTTATGCGTTTTGCTGTGCGGTTTGTGTATTTATGCTCATTTCGATTATAGGAGCCAACCGTCAAAGGAATGTTATCGAGATATGAAGATCATGTAAGGACAGGCTAGCTCATAAGTTGAATTTTAGAATCGATGGCCCTTCCATTCGAAAGGGATTCCCTTGCAGCTTCAGACATCTGGTTTTAAGTTTCTTTCATTGCAATTGGCCTTCGGATGGCGGAAACTTAAAGCCCAAACTTGCTCTCAAAGGAATTCCCTTTCTCCATTTCATTAGGCTTAATTACGGAAGTTCATTTGTTCAACTTATAAGGCTCCTTCGTTATAAGCCCTAAGCAGCGTATACCGCTCCATGCGGACGCGATGGGCTTCGCGCAAGCTTCTCTCCAGCAGCTCCGGCTCGATGCCGAGCTCTGCGGGCGAGACCGGTCCGCCGACCAGAGCGAGCCATTCCTTCAATTGATCCGGTTCCGGAATGCTCCGGATTTCGGAGGCGACGAATTCCCAGCCGTCAAGCAAAGCGAGCCGTTCCTTGGACTCCGTCTCGTTCGCGCGCCATACGTCCGGTCCCCGTTCCGCGATGGAGCGGTACAAGCCGCTGATTTCCGCGCAGGCCGCTCCGACCTTGGCGCCGTGCAGCAGCTGCCTGCGGCCGGTTCGGATATATTCCATCTCCCAGTAATGCGACAGATGATGCTCCGCGCCCGAGGCCGGGTGCGATTTGCCGAACAGCAGCATGGCAAGGCCCGATTCGACAAGCGCGCTCATGAGCGCGTGGACGCCTTCCTCGCCGCCTGCGGCGATAAGCTCCGCGCGGTCGATGCAGTACTCCAGCGCCGATCTCGTGATCGCCGCGCTTTCTTCCATATAAGGCTCGCCTCCGATGCGTGCGCCGAACTTCCAATCGAACAGGGAAGTGAATTTGCCCAGCATGTCGCCGAATCCGGCCGCGATCAGCGGCTTCGGCGCGCGGACCAGAATATCGAGATCGGCGAACAATGCGTCCGGGCCGAGGGCGGGAATCGTTATTTTTTCCCCTCGGACAATAATCGGGGCCCCTTTGGAATTAAAGCCGTCCACCGAAGGGGCGGTAGGGACGGATACGAACGGAATTCCCGCCGTATAGGCGGCATACCTTGCGATATCGTGGATCGTTCCGCCGCCTGCGGCGACGATGCAGTCCGCTCCATGCTTTTGAACGGCTAATAAGAGCTGGATAATCGACGCTTCGTCGGCGATGACGTCCAGCCGGCCGTTCGGTTTGATCGTTTCGCTTGCGACGGATAGGCCCGCGCGCGCGATTCGCTTCTCTAGCACGGCTCCCGCCGCTTCATGCGTCGCCTTGTCGGCCGCGATCACAACCGAGCGGAAATTCCGCGATTCCAAATATTCGGCCGCCTCGAGCAAGGCGCCGGCCTTGATCTCCAGACGGTCCAGCCTGCAAGAGGAGTCGTTATCCCCGATGCGTTTCGCCAGCCGCTTTATTCTGCCGCTTGTCATTCCTTCATCCTCCTCGCTTCCTCTTGCGACACGATTTTCGGCAAATCGGCCAAGCTGTCCAGTATATAATCCGGCTTGAAGCTGCTCGCTTCCGCCTCGCGGCGGCTTACGGACCCGGTAAGCACAAGGGCCGTGCGGATGCCCGCCTGTTTGCCGAGCCGGATGTCGGATTCCAGACTGTCGCCTACGATCAAGCAGTCCTCGGCAGGCAAGTCCAGCGTTTCCAAAGCCAATTCCGCCATAAGAGCGGACGGCTTGCCGATCACATGCTCGACGCTCGCTCCCGTTGTAGCGGTGATGGCGTGGATCATGGCGGCTACGTCGATGGATTCGCCGTCATCCCCCGGAAACGACTTGTCCGCGTTGGTCGCCATAATGCGGGCCCCGTGCCGGACGGCGCGGAACGCCTGATTCAGCTCCTTGTACGTCAGCGTTTCATGCAGCGTAATGAGCAGCCAATCGGCCGCTTCCGGCCGGCTCGCAAGCATCACCCGCATCGACGCCAGCTCGTCGCGCAGCCCTTGGTCGCCAAGCGTCCACACCTTTTGCCCCGGATAATGCCGGATCAAGAACATGGCCGCCACGGTCGAAGAGAGCACGATGTCCCGCTCGGCGGCGTCGATGCCCATGCCGGCAAGCTTGCGGCGGCACATCGCCCGCGACATGTTGCCGCGATTGCTTAAGAAGACGACGCGGCGGCCCGACCGGTTCAACTCTGCAATGGCTTCGGCCGCGCCTTCGATCGCCTGGCTCCCCCGGTAGACGGTTCCGTCCAAATCGATAATGAATCCTTTCATGAGGCACCCTCTCTTGCGGCAAACACAAACGAACATTTACCGCGCTGTTTCGTTCATTTTTGCTCGAATTTGTTCTGTTCCACTATATGAGGCGGATGTAAAGAGAATGTCATGGCCGTATGGAGAATTTGTAAAACGGTTACATCGGCGGGGGACGAGCAAGGGGGTCTGCTCCACGACCCTACGGAACAGGAGGCGCAAGGCACCCATCCTCAACCGCCGGTTGAGCGGGAACGAAATCTCAATCAACCGGTTATTGTTCCGAGGGGCGAAGCTTCCTACAATAAGGCTATCAAGCTGTCGAAGGAGCGTAGCCGTTGAAGGAACAATTGGCAAGGAACATATGCAGGTACCGCAAGGAAAGAGGACTTACCCAAGAGGAGCTTGCAAGGAGGCTCGGGCTTACGTTTCAGGCCGTATCCAAATGGGAAAACGCGCAAACGATGCCCGATCTTTCGCTTCTCCCGGATTTGGCGGCGATTTTGAACGTTAGCACGGACCGGCTGCTTGGTTATGTGCCGCAGGACAAACAAGTGTCCATCTACGAAAACGAGTATCGGACTCCGGACTACTATTGGGGCGTCGAGCCGAACAAAGCCTGCTATCAGGTGCTGCAGCTGATGCCGCCGACAAGGCCGCTGAAGCTGCTCGATATGGGCTGCGGGGAAGGGAGGGACGCCGTGTTTTTCGCCCGGAACGGCTATGACGTCACGGCGTTCGACATATCCGATGCCGGCGTCGAGAAGACGCAACGGCTGGCGGACAAGGCAGGCGTGACCGTCAAAGCGTTCCGAGCGGATATTAACGATTACCGCCCGGACGCGCGGTACGACATCATTTATTCCAGCGGCGTCCTGCATTATATTAAACCCGAATACAGGTCCGAACTGTTTCAACATTACAAGGACCATACGAATCCGGACGGCATCCACGTCCTGAATGTATTTGTGGAGAAACCGTTCATCGCGCCCCCTCCCGAGAACGAGCCGAACGCCTGCAAGTGGCGGTCGGGAGAGCTCGCATCTTATTACCATGACTGGCTGCTTAGGGAAAGCTCGGAGGCCGTATTCGACTGCAATTCGTCCGGCATCCCCCACAAGCACGCGATGTCTGTCGTTATCGCCCAAAAAATCGGAACGATATAAGATGAGCAGCCATTCCATAGCGAAACCGATTCCCTTTCTTCATCTCCTTACAGAAAGCTCCCGGGCACTTGCATCCATTGCATGCAAGTGCCTTCCGTTAGGGAGCCGGCGCATCTGTCGCTCTTCTTTCGCGATGGTCTTTACGATTGACCCAAGCCTGCCGTCCGGTTCTGAATAGGCATTTATGCAATAGAATCGAAACGTCTTCAAAAAAGTGCTAACCCTCCCGGAAGCTTGTTCGAGCAAGCTTTTTTTGTTTTGCAAAAAAGTGCAATAGACGGCAAGGGGACAGGAATCTATCATGGAAGGGCAAACCCGGCAAGCATCCGATCATGAATACGTAAAGCGGGGAGGGAATTGACAGGTTCGTCCGCCATTTTGTGAATCCGCTTACAAAACACAAATGGATGAGGAAGCAAGGTACCGCAATCATTCTTTTTACGAATTAAACAAAGGAGTGACAGGTTCATGCGAAACGGCAATTATGCAACGAAGTGGATCGCTTTGTGCCTCTCGGGACTGCTGCTTTCGTCCAGCGCTTCTGCGATGGCGCAAGCGGGGACGGTTTCTCCGGCGGAAGCCGGCGCAAGTTCCGCAGCCCGCGCGGATGCGGCATACGCCGCTACGGCCGAAGGAGAACCGGCATCGGTAACGGATGACGCCTACGGCAATGCAGGAGAGGATGCGCAGACAGTAACGGACGATGTGTACGGCGTTGCGGCGCCGGAGATCGAAGGCTACGAAGCGGCATATTACACCGATTTCGGCGACGCGTCGGAGTTGACGCTGCCGAACTGGGGATTTACGACGTCGAATGCCGAGCTTTCGATCGACACGACCGACATCGGAGGCAACGCGACGCCGAAGCTATCGTTCTATATGGCGGACCAGAAAGGCGGCCGGGTGGCAACCAAGACGTTTGACGCCCCGGTCAAAGGCAGCCGGATTCTGCTCAAGTTCGACTGGTATCCCGGCACGCTGAACGATAAAGGGGACAAGGCGGCCGAGAACGGCGGCGACTTCCGCGTCTATGACAGCTCCAACAATGTCGTGTTTACTCTGAATTATACGAATAAAGCGCCGCTTGCCTATTATGCCGGCAGCCAGCCTGCGGCAGCAACGGGAATAACCGATCCGAAAGCATGGTACGAGGTCGAAATCGGCTTCGATCTGGTGCGGGAAGAAGCGGCGCTTCGGTTGACGAACCGGGCGACAGGAACATCCGAGCAATATACGGCTTCCATGAAAGACACGCTTTTTGACGGTACGGTCTCCGCCGTCAAGCTTGTCGGCATCCGCACTTCCGGCAATAACATTACATGGTCGACCTACCTGGATAATTTCGGGGTCTATTATGAACCGATCCCCGGCAACACCATTACGAAGGTGAACCCGCTGCCGTACCACCGCGTCTACGTGAACGAAACGGATGAAACGGCGGAATCCATCGGTCTGCCGGACTCCGTAACCGTCACGCTGGCGGATAACCGCGAAGTCGAAGCGGAAGTAAGCGAATGGGAACCTGTCGGCAAAGCCTGGAACCCGGCGGAATCGGGCGTTTACGAGTTTAAAGGCGTTCTCGCCGAGTCGGAAGAGTTGGACAACCGTTTCGGCAAATACGCCACCTTGTACGTATATAACCGGCTTGAGCCGAACCGCGCTCCCCGCCAGACGGAATGGCTGGACAGAGGGATCGTCGCGCTGAAATCGGATAACGGCATATTCGTCAGCTGGCGGCTGCTCGCCGACGAATACGACAAGAAAGTCACGTTCAACCTGTACCGCAACGGACAGAAGCTGAACGCGGCTCCGCTTGCGGTCACCAATTTCGCCGACGCAGACGGCGTCCCGGGCGACCGTTACAAGGTCGAGACGCTCGTAAACGGCAAGGCGGCGGGTGCGGAAGAAGCTTTGGCGCTCGGACAAGACTACCTGGGCATTCCGATGCAGAAGCCGGAAGGCGGAACGACCGCCAGCGGCGACTACACCTACAGCGTCAACGACGCCAGCGTCGGCGATCTGGACGGCGACGGCGAATACGAGGTCATCGTGAAATGGTACCCGTCGAACGCGATCGACAGCTCGCAATCGGCCATGACCGGACCTACGATATTCGACGCCTACAAGCTTGACGGCACGCTGCTGTGGCGGATGAACATGGGGCTTAACCTGACGTCGGGCGCTCACTACAATCAATTTATCGTGGCCGATCTGGACGGCGACGGCAGAAGCGAGTTTCTGATCAAAACGGCCGACGCGACGACGGTATACGGCGCAACGAACGGGAAATACGACAGCGGCAAAGTGATCAGCGTCATCGGCAATCCGGACGACAACGGCAAATGGGTGAACGCCAACGGCCATGTGTACGGCGGTCCGGAGTATATCTCGGTATTCGACGGCGCAACGGGCCAAGCGATCGACACGATCGACTACACGTTCGCTTTGGGCGACGTCGCTTCATGGGGAGATACTTGGCATAACCGCTCCGACCGGTTTCTTGCGGGTCTCGCTTATTTGGACGGCGTCCGGCCAAGCGTCGTATACGGCCGGGGCTACTACGAGCGGACGACCTTTGCGGCTTACAGTCTCGTTGACGGCAAGCTCCGCGAAGTATGGACGTTCGATTCGGCCAAGGAAGGCAGAGGGGGCGGGCTCGGCTACCACAGCCTGGCGACGGGGGATGTCGACAACGACGGCTTCGACGAAATTATCGCCGGGTCTTTGACCTTGGACCATGACGGCACGATTCTGTACGCGATGGACGGCGAGATGGGACGGGAGCTCGGCTCCCATGGCGACGCCCTGCACGTCGGCGCGTTCGACCCCGACCGGGAGGGGCTGCAAGTGTACGGCGTGCACGAAGTGTCGTCGGTCGCTTCGCTCGAGTATCATGACGGAGCGACGGGAGAGACGCTGATGTCTTTCTACGCCTACAAGGATACCGGCCGAGGCTTGGCCGCCAACATCGCTTCGAATCCCGGCTATGAATTTTGGGGAGCAGGCGGCGACACTCCGGAAACGGGCGGCGGCATCTACAACGTCCAGGGCGAAGCGATCGCCGACAGCTACCGGGAAGCCGGGCTTTCCATCAATTTCGCCCTCTATTGGGACGGGGATTTGCACCAGGAATTGCTCGACAACACGACGATTGCGAAATATAACGAAAGCACCGGAAAGGCGGAAACGTTAAGACGTTTTGAAGGGGGCGTCAGCAATAACGGTACGAAGGCGACGCCGTCGCTGCAGGCCGACATCCTCGGAGACTGGCGCGAAGAAGTGCTGCTCCCGGCGGCGGACAGCTCGGAGCTTCGCGTATTCAGCACGACGATTCCTACGGAATACCGGCTGTATACGCTCATGCACGATACCGTGTACCGGATGGGCGTCGCTTGGCAGAATACGGCTTACAACCAGCCGCCGCATCTCGATTTATATTTGGGCGAAGACATACGGGATCAAGTGCTGGCAGGCAAGTTGAAAGCTCCGAACGTCAAGTATCCCCGCGGCAAGAAAAAGTAGGGCTCCGGCTCGATCGGCGGCATCGTCCCGAAATGGACGATGCCGCTTTGTTTTTTGCATCGAGTCGCAAGGATCGAAGAAGCTTCTTTTGTGCTTACGAATCGTATCGCGCTTATTTAAGCAAAATCGGTCATTTTACAAGGACCGACGAACTTCAGAGGGGCTATTTGAGCCGGCAGTGCAACAAGAGCGCCGAAAAATACGGAATAACGCCGCTGAGGTTCGTTACCGTTTCGTATAGTTGCTTGTAGTGCCCAATAACGTGCGCAGGATTCGTTGGATCGGCGCTGTGCGAGGGTTAGCTTCCTTTCCGTTAAGGGATTTATAGAGCGCCTAAGGGATTTATAGAGCGACATATGTTTGGATTATCGGAGCACTGTCTGCAAACGTCTATGCTTTATCGGGTTAATGTACTAAAATAAGAAAAAGTGACTTATACATTGCTGTAAAATGCTTCGGGAACAAGACATCATTCGGGAAGGATATGATTTCTTATGGATAAGCGCGCGCTGCAGCTGGCGGACGAGGTGTTCGAGGAGGCGGCGGACATACGCCGCAAGCTTCATCGGCATCCCGAGCTCGGATACCAAGAAGTGAAAACATCGCAATTCATTATGGAATATTTAACCGGGCTGGGGCTGGAAGTGAAGAAGGGGGTAGCGGTCACGGGCGTTATTGCAATATTGAACGGAGGGAAGGAAGGTCCCGTCATCGCTTTACGGGCCGATATGGACGCGCTGCCGATCGAGGAGAAGACCGGCGCGCCGTTCGCTTCGCAGCATCCCGGGGTTATGCATGCATGCGGCCATGATATGCATATGTCGATGCTGCTTGCCGCGGCAAAGGCGCTTTCGTCCAATCGGGAGCATGTGACCGGCACGATCAAGTTCATTTTCCAACCGGCGGAGGAAATGCTGGGCGGCGGCAAGCGGATGGTGGAGGAGGGGGCGCTGAAAAATCCCGATGTCGACTACATATTCGGCTTCCATGTATGGCCGGAGCTTCCGCTTGGCACGATCGGCTTCAAAGCCGGTGCGATCATGGCCAGCATGGACTCCTTCGACGTGACGCTGGTCGGCAAGCAAGGACACGGCGCGGCGCCGCATCAAGGCATCGATGCGATTGCGGCGGCCGCGCAGATCGTCACCGCTTTGCAAACGATCGTGAGCCGGGAGACCGACCCGCTTGATCCGATCGTTATTACGATCGGTACGATTGAGGCGGGGACCGCCTACAATATTATTCCCGAGCGGGCCCGGCTCAAAGGGACGGTGCGCACGATTCGGCCGGAGACCCGGCAGGCGGCCGCGGAAGCGGTGGAGCGGGTCATTCGCGGCGTCGGCGAAGCGATGCGCGTGAAGCCGGAGATCGATTACCGCTTCTTCTATCCCGTTACAGCTAACGACGAACGGTTTACAGGACAGGCGGCAAGCATCGCGGAGCATCTTTTCGGGCTGGAGCGGGTGGTATGGCTGGAGCGGCCGAGCATGGCGAGCGAGGACTTCGCGTTTTACGGGGAAAAAGTGCCGGGGTGCTTCGCTTTTCTTGGCGTAGGGGGAGAGCATAAGCTGCACAGCGAACGCTTCCTGCCGGACGAGCGGGCGATGCGCCAAGGCATCGCGATGTTCATCGCGCTTGGCTTAAACGGCATATCCGCCGAGTAACGGCATAAGCCGGCTGTTCCCGGGCGAACGGCCGGCTTTTTTTGCAGCCCGATAAATGAAGTCACCACTGATCATAATAGGGCGAATAATACCCGTAATAATGTTGGTCGTAGTTCGCGACGGTCATAGGCTGAGGCTGGATATCCTGTCTTAAATCCGGAGCCGCCGGTTCTTCGCGCGGCGTTTGGCAGTTGGCGGGAGGACCGATGACGACGGTCGATTGGATCGGAGCGAGCGTTTTCTTGACCTCCGCTTCATTCAGGCAATACGTATGGGCCAACACGTTGGCCGGCGTCAAACGCAGCATATCCGATACGCCGATAAACTCGGGAACCGGGGCGTCGAAGATGGCGATCAGATGAGTGTTGTCGACCGTCGCCATTTCGTAGTGAACCCAGCCTTGCGGCACGTTCGCGACCTGTCCGGGCTGAATACGGAAGTTCAGAAGCTGCTTCGTAAACGGGTTTATCAAGGAGACGATGGCTTCGCCGGAAATGCAGTACACCAGCTCGGAAGCGTTCTGGTGGATATGCGGCTCAATGACATTGCTTTTGCTAATATGAATATCCAGAATCGACACGTTGCCAAGCGTGTTTAGCTGACGGATCCCCAGCGCCAAAATGTAGTTCCGGTTATCTTTTTTAAAAAACACATTGTTGCGCGTATCGAACGTATACTCTACGTTGGGCGATGTAAAATCCATATAGGAAACGGCCAAGAAAATCCCTGCCCTTCTTTTCGCACGTATTAGGCGTTTTGCCTACCTGTATTCTATGTATGTGCCCAGGCAGGCGTGCGCCTAAAAAGGCGGGATCGCGTCGGGAGGGTCAAGCAACCGGGGATAACAATATAAGTTCGTAGTAAAAAACCGCCGCTTGGGTGAACTGCACCTTCAATGTTAGATAGTGTCTAAAATTGGGTTACTGCTCAAAGGAGCGGCGGCTTGAAGGTTATGATTGCGGCGGATTCATCTTTTGTTCGTCTGCCGGCGTGGCTTTCCTGACGTTAAACTGCTTCCACGGAAGCTTGCGGTAATCGAATTTTGCCAGCACATCGACAATCTCTCTTTTTCCGTAATATCGGGGAACATTATTATCGTTCTGCGACATCAGCACAATTTGCTCGACTAGAGGAAAAAACCGCTTAAAGCTTTTTCTTATCGTTTCTCTCCTAGAGGAATTAAGAACAGAATCCTTTACCACGATGACGGCGCAGGGCACGTTTCGTACAGTTACAATGGCGCCTTGAAATTTCATGCGTTTCACCTCCATGTCCGTTACAAGTCAATCCTTATCATAGCAGACATATAGCGTTATTGTCGAAATGTGCACACGCGTTGAGCTGGAATACAGCATTTGCAAATTCGGCATGCTTCGTTTAGAATACTGAATAAACGTTCAGTATTCATTGCGGTGTTATTCCAGACGATAGCCGATAGAGGTGAGACGGTTGAATAAGAAGCAACAGCAAACGCAGCAGACGAAAAAGAGAATTGCCGATGCTGCTCAGGCATTATTTGTTCAAAAAGGCTACAAAGCTACTTCCATCGAAGATATTGTGAAGGCGACCGGATGCAGTCCCGGTAATATTTATTACCATTTTAAGAGTAAGGAAGGACTGTTTCTGCATCTGATCGAAAACTGGAATAGAGAATGGGAGGAAACTTGGCTAGCAAAGGAATCGCTATTCTCGACAACGATCGATAAATTGTACGGTATGGCAGAGCATTTAGCGACAGATCAGTTCAATCATCCCTTGACCAAAGCCGCTGACGAGTTTTACAACAATTCAGAGAAAGCTTCGGACGTAGAAGAGCGCATTAATGAAATGGTCAAAGGATATATCGACTTTAACAAGCGGCTGCTGCAGCAGGGAATAGATAACGGCGAATTCAAAATCGCGAATGTGACCGGACTGGCCATCATCCTGGACAGTCTTTTGTTAGGGTTGAATCAGCATGCGCGAAGCATGAAACGAGAGGAAGCCTTGGCGGCGTATCGAATGGCCATGGATGTGTTCTTACATGGGATAGCTAAGCCTTTGCGCTAGCTTTTTTTATGAAGAAATCTAGAATGAAAATTCAGTATTATATCGAGCAGTTGGGGGGCCTATCATGGCATTATTGTTAAAAAGGCGGGGAGCTTTGCTGATCCTCATGTTTAACCTGTTGTTTGTTTTTACGGGGATCGGTCTCATTATCCCGATTATGCCTAAGTTCATCGCTAGCATGGGAATTACCGGGGGAATCGTCGGACTTTTGATGGCGGCCTTTTCCTTGACGCAGCTTCTTTGTTCGCCGTTGGCGGGTCGACTATCGGACGTTATCGGGAGAAAAAGGATGATCGTTATCGGCCTGGTCCTCTTCGCTTTTTCGGAAGGATTGTTCGGGATCGCCAACTCAACATGGCTTCTGTTTGCCGCGCGGCTGCTCGGCGGTGTTAGTGCGGCCATGGTGATGCCGGCTGTTATGGCTTATGCGGCAGATATGACGACGGATGAGGAGCGCGCTGCGGGAATGGGGTATATCACTGCGGCCATTACAACCGGGTTTATTATCGGTCCTGGTATTGGCGGCTACATCGCAGAGTTTGGGCTGCGCGTACCCTTTTTTGTAGCAGGGGCTGCGGGGATTATTGCGGCGTTCATCAACATGTTTATGCTTGCTGAATCTAAAGCGGCAGCTAAAGCTATGCCGAATTCGCAAGCTTCGAATAAGCATGCAGACGGCCTGCTTACTCAACTAAGGTACTCGTACAAGGAACCCTATTTCTTTAACTTGATCCTTGTATTCGTGATGTCATTCGGGCTGGCAAATTTCGAAACCGTATTCGGATTGTTCGTTGATCAGAAATTCGGGTTCGAGCCAAAAGATATCGCGTTCATCATCACTTTCGGGTCCATAGCCGGCGCAGTCATTCAAATGACGGCATTTAGCTGGTTATTAAAGCGTTTCGGCGACACGCGAGTCATATCGGCCAGTCTTCTTTTTGCAGGTCTGTTTATTTTCCTGACGCTGTTTGTTCATCAATTTTGGATGATATTTGCCGTAACGTTTGTTGTTTTCCTCGCGATCGATATATTGCGTCCGGCAATCAGTACGCAAATGTCCATGATGGCCAAAGATCAACAAGGATATATTGCCGGCCTTAACTCGGCGTTTACGAGCTTGGGCAATATTGTCGGACCGATTGCGGCCGGATTTTTATTCGATCTGAATTACAATTTCCCTTATTTGCTTGCGTGTGTCGTTATGCTGATCTGTTTCGTCTCGTCGTTAAGCAATAAAGGGAGGAATCGGGAATCAAGCTTCGTCTCATAAAGGGGAACGGCCAATATTAAGCTGCGGGCAAAAGAAACGGCGGCGCGGATATTTCCGCACCGCCGTTTTGATCGGTAACGCCGATTATGTCGAGAAGTTTTGCGTTATCGTTAAATGTGAAGGAATGTGCCGCTACTTTTGCGCCGTCATTTCGCGAGCTTTTTGAAGCATTTTTTCGGAAATATCTACGCCTGTCACGGAGCTTGCTTGCTGCTCGCGGGCGTATCGGCAATGCCAACCGAAACCGCAGCCCAAATCAAGTACGCTTTTATTTCGCAGCTCCGGCAGCAAAGCTTGCAATACATGCCACTCTCCCGCAGCTTCCAGCCCTTTGACCGATCTCGGCATTTTTTCGTATGCGGAAAAGAAATTCGAATCGTCATACTTGTTTTGCTTTATCGTCCACTTCCATCCCCTAGGCTTTGTCCGGCTCTTCCTCCTGATCGAACCACAGCGGGTCGTCGCAATCCTCCTCGCCGTTATAGTTGATCAAGATTTCTTCCCCGGCTTTAATGTCGGTGTATGCGTAAAAATCGACGGTCAACCGGTCGAAGTTCAACTCGTACGTGCAATTCGGCGTATAGGAGTGGTTGAACAGCATGCCGTAGCCCAGAAGGAAGGCGGAGTGGTTGGCGCCGAATTCAAAGGCGTAATCGCCGAGCAGCGTCTTGGCAATATGCTCGTGCTCTTCGTTCGGATAAGGAATAACGGGCGCTTCATGAATCAACTGGCCTTGGGCGATGTCCTGCGTAGCGAATACGCCTCTATTCAGCTCGCCGTTGCCGAGCTTTGAAGTTCTAATTTCGATCATGTTCATCACCTGGTTATGTTTTCCTTTTCCCTATAGGTTAGGTAAGTCATTTTATCGTACTTTTCGTCCGGCCGCAACGTTTGGGCGCACTGCGCGGCAGGGAAGCGTGCGATTGCCGGGGAGGAAGGCTTCGCGTGCTTGCAAAGGAGCTTCATGGTATGGTTAACCTATCGGATAAGAACATGACGGAAGGAGGCTTGCAAAAGATGGACGTCGACCGTATTCCTTTGACGTTCGCGGATCGCATCGAGACGGTAACGCTGGGCATGGGCTGCTTCTGGAGTCCGGAGGCGCTGTTCGGGCATTTGCCGGGCGTCGTGCGGACGCGTGTCGGCTATGCGGGAGGCACGTCGCCGAATCCGACTTACCGCGAGATGGGGGACCATACCGAAACGGTCGAAATCGGCTTCGATCCGGCCCGGCTTCGGCTGGAGACGATCGTGCGGCTGTTCAGGAACAGCCATACACCGGCTAACATTAACGGGTATAAAGGCCGTCAATATCACTCCTTGCTGCTTTATCGGGACGAGCGGCAGCGCGAGACGATGGAGAAGGCGCTAGTCTCATGGAGGGAGGAACGAGGGGAGCTTGCGGCCGGCACGGAAGGCGAAACGGAGCTCGCTCCGCTGCGGGCGTTCTACGTTGCCGAAGACCGGCATCAAAAGTATTATTTAAAGAGATACCGCGACGCGGTCGGGAAGCTTCGCGGGCTTTATCCCCGCGACCCGGGCGGAGGGCTCGATTCGACTCTGGCGGCCAGATTGAACGGGATTGCGAAGGGGTACGCCAATTTGCGCGCCGTCCGGGAAGAGATCGAAAGCTGGCCGGCAAGCCCGGAGCAGAAGCGGGAGATCGTTCGGGCGATCGAGGCGATCCGCTGGTAAAGAGAAACGAGCTTATGGTGCTTTTACGGGAGGCTGAAGGGAACGATGGACCGGCAAAGGAAAGCGATATTTTTCGACGTGGACGATACGTTGTACGATTATTTGATACCGTTCCGCAAAGCGGCGGAGCAAACCGCGGGAGAGGACGAGTCGTTTCCGTACGAAGCGGCTTATCGGCGCTTGAGATATTACAGCGATACGCTATCGGAGGAGCTGGGCGGCGCAGGCTCCATGGAGTCCGGCGACAGCCTCGCTTTTATGCGGCGGGAGAGGTTCCGCCGGACCTTTGCCGAATTCGGCATCGCGCTGACCGACGATGAAGCCGAGGCGATGCAAGCCGCCTATAACGGCTGCCAATACGACATCGCCATGTTCCCCGGCGCGCGGGAGCTGCTTGCCGCTCTTGTTGCGGAAGGGCATTTGGTCGGCCTGATTACGAACGGGGCGGCCAGCCACCAGCAGCGGAAAATCGATGCGATGATGCTGGATGGGCTCATCCGGCCGGAGCATCGCTTCATCTCCGGGGCGGTAGGCTGGGACAAGCCGGATAAGCGGCTGTTCCGCCATGTGAACGAACGGACGGGCACGCTGCCCGAGCATTGCGTCTATATCGGCGATTCGTGGCGCAACGACGTGGTCGGCGCTTTGGGTGCGGGCTGGACCGCCGTATGGTTCAACCATCGGGGCGCGAGGCCGGAATCCGGGCATCGTCCGCATCACACGGCAGCTTCATATGCGGAGCTGAAGGAGCTTTTGTTACGGCTTCATATTCTTATAGAGACGTAAGTTGGGCAGGAAAGAAGGAATGAAAGATGGCCATCCGGGAAATCGAAGAAAGCGATTGGCTGCGCTTGGGGAGAATCGGGACGGGGAGAGACGCGATTTTATTTTCGTCGCCGTTTTGCGGTACGTGCAAGGTGGCCGAACGGATGCTGGAGATCGCGGACGCGGCCGGCGTCCCCGTTACGCTGTACAAGATGAACATCAATTTCTCTCCGAAGCTGCGCGACGCGTGGAAAATATCGAGCGTACCTTGTCTCGTGCTGCTTCGGAACGGCGAGCCGGTGCGCTTCGAATATACGATGCGCTCGGTCGATCATTTGTACAAGCTGCTGGCGGAAATTTAAGTTGATAAAGTTTTTCGCTAGCCAATGAGTTTTAGATGATTCACTTTTAATCTCATTAAGCAAGGGCAGACCGAACAAGCGATTCCGGATCACTTGTTCGGTCTGCCCTTGCTTTGTTCATCCGTTTAGAGTCTCCTCGCATGAAGATAACCGGCTTACGAGTCGCGCTTACGCCTTCCGGTCGCAAGCAGCAGTACAAAAGAGACGGCGACGACGGCGGTCGTCCAAGCCCACGCCATCGGCATGTTGCCGCTGTCCACGGCGACATAGATCGCCGTAGGGACGGTTTGCGTCCGGCCCGGAATGTTGCCGGCGATCATGAGCGTCGCCCCGAATTCGCCGAGCGAGCGGGCGAAGCTGAGCACGAACGCGTTCAGCAGCGATCCGCCCGCGAGGGGAAGGGCGACGAAGCGAAACAGCTGCCATTCGCTGCCGCCCATCGAACGGCCTGCGGCAAGCAGATCGCGGTCGATCGCGGCGAAGCCCGTCTTCATCGATTGGTAGACGAGCGGGAAGGACACGACGACGGAGGCGATGACGGCGGCCGGCCAAGTGAAAATAATGGGCTGATGGAACAATTCTTCGATCAGCCCTCCGAGCCAGCTTCGGCGTCCCAGCAAGAGGAGCAGCAGAAAGCCGACGACCGTCGGCGGCAGCACCATCGGCAGCATAAACGCCGTCTCGAGCAGCGATTTGCCGCGGCAGCGGCTGTTCGACATTTTCCAGGCGACGATCGTTCCGATGGCGGTTGTGATCGGGCTGGCCAGCAGCGCGACGAGCAAAGACAGCTGAATCGGCTGCATGAAGGCCGTCCAATCGATGGCCAAAGCGGCCGCGCTTACGTTCGAGGCGACCAGCGCATTCATGACGGACCGGCGGCGGAGAAGCCGTATTTGGCGAAGACCGCCATCGCTTTCTCGGATCGTAAATAATCGTACAGCGCTTCGGCTTGATCGGGATGGGCGGAGCCTTTCACTATGCCGATCGGGTACGTGATCGGGGTATAGGAAGAAGGATCGACCGTTGCGGCAATGACGGCCTTATCCGACGTCAAGGCGTCCGTCTTATACACGAAGCCGGCATCCGCGTTCCCGGTTTCGACGTATTGCAGCACTTGGCGAACGTCTTTGGCTTGTACGAGCTTATGCTGCAAACTGTCCCACAGGTTCTGGCCGACGAGCGCCTCTTTGGCGTACGAGCCGGCCGGCACGGTTTCCGGAATGCCGATCGCTACGGTCCGGATGTCCGGGTTCGTCAGGTCGGATTCGTTCCGGATCGGAGCGCCGTCATCGGAAGCCGCGACCAGGACGAGCTCGTTGCGGAGAAGCGCGGTTTGCTTGCTTTCCTCGATCAGGCCGGCGTCGACGAGGGCGCGCATGTTCCGGTCCGCCGCGGATAGAAACAGGTCTGCGGGTGCGCCGTTCTCGATCTGCTGCTGAAGCGCTCCCGAAGCGCCGAAGTTAAAGCTGATGAGCGTATCCGGATGCTCGCTTTCGTAAGCGGCCTTGATTTCTTCCAGCGCGTCCGTCAGGCTGGCGGCGGCGGAAACGGTCAGCTTGACCGTACCGCCCGAGGCTTCAGGCGCGGGCGGTACCGCTTCCGCGTCCCGGCCTTGGCCGTTGCCGCAGGCGGCGAGGAGCAGCAGCATCGGCAGGATGGCGGCCCAAAGCCAAGGATTATTGCGGCGGTTATGTTTCAACGGCTTGCCCTCCTTTGCTATCGGTTTCGTTATAATTGATTATAAACTGTTATAATTTGATATAGATTATAAGACAGGTCCACCCGCTTGTAAACCGAAAAGCATGAATTTACAAGCCGCTATGCTACAATAATGACTAACAGAAGAATCGCGGGGGAGGTGTAACCGATGGCGGACCATTTATCGTATACCGTCGACGAGATCGCCAAGCTGTTGAAGATATCGAAGCTGACCGTCTACGACTTGATCAAAAAAGGCGAGCTGGTCGCCTATCGCGTCGGCAAGCAAATGCGGGTCGACGATTCCGATCTCGAAGCGTACAAAAACCGCTCGAAAGGAAAGGCAGGCCGGGCGGCGCAGGCGGATCGGCCGTCTCCGGGGACGGGGCGCGCCGTCTCCGCCCAGGACGAGGAGCCGCTCGAGAGGAACGGCTTGCCGCCGGAGACGCCCGGGCGCTTGCGGCCCGCAGAAGAGGCGCCGAAGCGCGATAGCGCCGCGTCCGCGCGTCCGGTCGTCATCACGGGGCAAGATGCCAGCCTCGATCTGCTGGCGCGCCACTTGGAGAAGGCGAACGCCGCGTTCCGGCCGCTGCGCTCGTTCGTCGGGAGCCTGGACAGCCTGATTTCGATGTACCAAGGCAAAGCGGATATCGTCAGCACCCATCTGCTGGACGGGGATACCGGGGAATACAACGTGCCCTATACCCGCAAGCTGCTGGTCGGCACGCCGCATCTGGTCGTCCGACTGCTGAAACGGAAAGCGGGGCTGTACGTGCGCAAAGGCAATCCGCTTCGGCTGAAGGACTGGACCGATCTGACGAAGGAAGGCGTGCGGCTCATGAATCGGGAACGGGGGTCGGGCACACGGGTGCTGCTGGACGAGCAGCTCCGTCTGCATGGCATAAACGCCGCCGCCATTCAAGGCTACGGGGACGAGCAGACGAACCACTTGGGCGTAGCGGCGAAGGTAGCCTCGGGCGAAGCCGACGTCGGCATCGGCAGCGAGAAGGCGGCCGCCTTGGTGAGCGGAGTGGAGTTTGTCCCGCTTGCGGAGGAATGTTACGATCTCGTTCTGCTGGACAAGCCGGACAACCGGACGTTGATCGATACGGTGCTGGCGGTGCTGCGCTCGGCAGCGTTCCGGGACGAGCTGCGAGCCGTGTCGGGCTATGATGTGTCGCAAACGGGCGAGATTATATACAAAGGGTAAACTTTCAGGAGGCCAAGCGATGAAGCATTCCATCTACGAGCTGGTGGAGACCGGCGACACGCTGCCGTTCGACGTTTCCTTGCATAACGTCGGCTACGTGCCCAGCCATTGGCATAACAGCATCGAGATCATTTTTGTCCTCCGAGGAACGCTGGAGGTTACCGTCGACAACCGGAAGAGGGCGCTGTCGGAGGGGGACGTGCTGCTCATCAATTCTTGCCATGTGCATGAGGTGATCGGTCTCGACCCGAACATTATCGCGACGTTCCTCATCCCGGACGCTTATGTGAAGGAAAACATCAGAGGACTGGACAACGCCGCTTTCGATTGCGATTCCGCCACGGCCGGCGATGAGCGGCGCAAAGCGTTGGACCGGCTGCGCCAGCTGCTGGCGGAGATGGTTCAGCTCAAATACAAGCGCGGCGAGGTATACGAGCTGGAAATGCAAATCCGGATGCTGGGCGTCTTCTCCATTCTAATGCAGCAATTCCGGACGGAAGCGGATAGCGGGGGCATCAACGAGAAATATATGGAGCGTCTGCTGCGCATTATCCATTATATCGAGGAGCATTACCGGGAACCGATCTCGCTGCAGGAAATCGCCGACCGGGAATATTTGTCCGTCCCGTATTTGTCCAAATTTCTGAGCGAAAATATCGGGCTTAACTTTCAATCCTACGTCGCGAGCATCCGGCTCAAAAACGCCGTCGAGGATTTGCTCCGCTTCGAGGAGAAGCCGATTGCCGACATCGCGCTCACGCACGGTTTCCCGAACGCCAAATCGTTCTACGCCGCTTTCAAAAACCGGTATCATATGACGCCGAACGAATACCGGAAGCAATACCGGCCGGGGACGAGCGACGGGAAGGCCAAGCTGTCCGCCAATTATTTGTCGTTTAACCAGTCCAGCGCGCTCGGCATCGTCAAGCAATACTTGCAGCGAAGCCAATCGCAGCAGCAGCAGCAGGCGGTGCAAGGGCTCGAAACGAAATCGGCGAGCGTTGACGCCGGCGTTTCCGGAAAGCCAATCCGCCACACCTGGAAAAACCTGATTACGATCGGCAAAGCGAAGGAAGGCTTGCATGACGACGTGCAGAATCAGCTGCGCATGATTCAGAAGCGCTGTCCGTTTCGCTATATCCGCTTTCACGGCATTTTTGACGACGGCATGATGGTCTACCGGGAAGACGACGCCGGAGCGCCCCATTACAATTTCCGGTTCGTCGATCAGCTGTTCGATTTTTTGCTTTCCATCGGCTTGAAGCCCTTTATCGAGCTTGGCTTCATGCCGTCGGAGCTGGCTGCGGATCCGAACAAGAAGGTATTCTTCAGAGCCAGCTACGTCAGCGGTCCGAAGGACATGAACCGGTGGTGCGAGCTGGTGGAGCGGCTCCTCCGGCATTGCTTGAACCGTTACGGGCGGGAAGAAGTCGAAAGCTGGAAGCTGGAGTTTTGGAACGAGCCGGAATTCGAAGTATTTTGGCCGGGTCCGATAGAGGAATATTTGCAGTTTTACCTTCATACGTACCGGACGGTTAAGCGGGTATCCGAAGGTATTGCGATCGGGGCTCCGGGCCGGATTATTACGTTTCGTCCCGAAGCGTTCAACGAGATGTTTTTCGCCTTCTGCAAGGAGAATGATTGCGTGCCCGATTTTATACCGGTTCACTTCTATCCGCACGAGGACCTCGAGCAGACGATGAATTGGAAGGACAGGCTCTACAAGCTGGGTCCTTACCGGATTTTGCTCGAGCATTTCGGAAGCATTTCGCCGAATCCCGATTACCTGAAGGAGATGCTGGACCGCGAGAAAAACGTATTGGCCGGGCTGGGGCTCGCCCACCTTGATTTATATTTGACCGAATGGAACTCGACGGCTTACCACCGGGAGCTGACGAACGACACGCTGTATAAAGCGGCTTATATTGTAAAAAATATCGTCGACAATCTCGATCGCATCGAAGGCTTCGGCTATTGGGTGATGAGCGACAACATCGAGGAGACCGCCGCGTCGAACCGGCTGTTTCACGGCGGACTTGGCTTGATCGCCCAGTACGGCATCCCGAAAGCGGCGATGGCCGCTTACGAGCTGCTGGCGAGGCTTGGAGACCGCCTGCTCGCGCGCGGCGACCATTATATCGTAACGGCCGGACGGGGCGGGTATCAGGTGCTGTGCTACAATTACTGTCACTTCGACGATCTGTACGCCATGGGGGATATTTCGTTTATCGATGCGACGAATCGGTACAACGCCTTCAAGGACGAGAAGTCGATCAAGCTGGAGCTGCAGCTGCACGGAATCCCGTCCGGCCGTTACCGGCTGGTTACCCGCACCGTCTCGCGCAAGGCGGGAAGCAGCTACGACGAGTGGGTGCGGATGGGCGCGCCCGATTACGTGACGGAGGAAGAGATCCTCTATTTGAAGGCGCATTCCCGTCCGAAAATGCGGGTCGAGCAGGCGGAGCTGGAGCGGGAGGCGCATTACAGAACCGTATTGGAGCCGCATAGCATCGAGCTGCTGGAACTGGTCCCGGTTTATTGACCGGCCCGGCGTTTGCCCAACGCTTGTCGGGATAATAGTGCGGATGGTCGGCTCGGCCCCGGCTATGCCGCTTTCGGGGCGGGGTGGGTCTATGGACCCTCGATTCCCCCCGGAAAATGCGGGTGTAAGCGTTTAATTGGGTTAAAATTTAATGCGCGGGACCCGCTTTTTCGAAACGCTTTCATACAAACGGATTAAAAAATGCCCCATAAGAAGCTAACTCGGCGCCTGTCTTGCAGCAGGCGCTTTCTTTTATACTTATTAATGTAATCGTTTTCAAAAATCGTTTTCAAGCTTCATATTTTTTTACTCGGGAGGTTGCTGTCATGGCTGAAGCAAAGGTCAAAGGACAGGTTATAACGCCGTTTGGCAGATTGACGTTTGGCATTATGCTTGGTTACGGTCTGATGATGCTGGCCCTAATGACGCCGGCTTTGCTGCTGTTAACGTTTAAAATGATCGAAATCGATCCTGAAGGCTATACGTCTTCCTATGGGCTTGTCTCCGGTGTAGGCGCTTTCTTCGCGCTCATCGGCAACCCGCTGGGCGGCGCGCTCAGCGACCGTACGAACATATCGTTCGGACGCCGCCGCACGTGGATATTGATCGGGCCGCTCGTCGGCTGCGCCGCGCTGCTGTGGGTCGGCATGGCGACGCAAGTATGGCAGGTCGTCGTCGGATGGTCCATTGCCCAGCTGTTCTTCAACTTCGGGATGGCTGCCTATACGGCGCTTATTCCCGATCAGGTGAAAGTGGAGAAGCAAGGAACGATATCCGGCCTGCAAGGCATCGCCCTTCCGGTCGCCATGGCCGTCGGCATGGTGCTGATGATGATCATGACGAACGTTCCCGCGACCGTAAAGTGGACCCTGCTTAGCGCGCTTGGCCTTATCGGCCCGATCGTAAGCCTGTTCATCATCCGCGACGGCAAGGTTGAAATCGTGAAGGAGCCGAAAGCGCAAGTGTCGCTTGGCGAAAAGCTGAGCAAGGTGTATCCGAGCCCGCGCAAATTCCCGCATTTCACTTGGGCGATGATCGGCAAGTTCCTGCTTATGATGGGCTATTGCAGCACGTTGTATTTGACCGTCATGCTGGTCAACCGGATGGGTTACACCGAAGCCGAGGCGACAAGCAGCGTAGGCGTCCTTAACATCGTCGGGTTGATCGCTACCGCGATTACAAGCATATTGGGCGGCGTGATGTCCGATAAAGTCCGCAAGCAAAAACCGTTCCTGTACGTTTCGGCGTTTATAATGCTTATCGGCATTCTGGTATACGCTTTCGTGCCGCACTTTACGGCATTCCTGGTTGCGACGACGATTATCGGACTTGGCTACGGCTGCTTCGCCGCCGTCGATACGGCGCTTGTCGCGCGCATTCTTCCGCGCAAGGAAGATGCGGCCAAGGACTTCGGCCTGATGAACGTAGCGAACGCGCTGCCGCAGTCGATCGTGCCGGCGATCGCTCCGCTTCTGCTCGGCATCGGGGGCTGGTCGTTCTTCTACATCGTGCTGGCCGCTTGCCTGTTGCTCGGTATTTTCTCCGTCAAGCCTCTTCCGGAGATCGGGACCGCCGCAGGAGAGAAAAACGAAAAGGCGGAGCCTGCGAACGCATCGGCAACGCGTGCGGTTTGAATGAAGCAAATTTGTCGTCATGGATGAAACCGGCCTTTGGAGCGCCGTTATCCGCGTCGCTCTTTCCGGCGGCGCGGTTGCGGCGCTCCAAAGGCCGCGGCGCATAGGAGAGAGAAGAGAAATTGGAGGGAAACGATATGACAAATAATACGGAAACCAAAAATACGATCAAATACGTGCACAATCCAGGGGGGCCGACGCTTGGCTATTCGACCTCGTCGGGCGTCCGGATTTTGGAGCGGGACGGCTTGTTTTTTAAAGATTTAAGCCGCGACGGCAAGCTGGACAAATACGAGGACTGGCGGCTTTCGCCGGAGGAGCGGGCGCAGGATCTCGCCTCCAAGATGAGCGTCGAGCAAATCGCCGGCTTGATGCTGTACAGCCGGCACCAGTCGATTCCGGCTTCGTCCGGGGACTGGTTCGCCGGCACGTATAACGGCAAGCCGTACGAGGAAAGCGGCGCGAAGCCGTGGGAGCTGACGGACGAGCAGAAGGCGTTCTTGGCCAAGGATCATCTGCGCCATATTCTCGTCACCAAGGTGGAGAGCCCCGAAGTAGCCGCCCGCTGGAATAACGAGGTGCAGGCTTTCGCGGAGGGAGAGGGGCTCGGCATCCCGGCCAACAACAGCTCCGATCCGCGCCACAGCTCGGACGCCAGCTCGGAGTTCAATGCCGGCTCCGGCGGCAAAATATCGATGTGGCCGGAAACGCTTGGCTTGGCGGCGACGTTCGATCCGTCCGTCGTGCGCCGGTTCGGCGAGATCGCGGCACAGGAATACCGTGCGCTTGGCCTTACGACCGCTTTGTCGCCGCAGATCGACATTGCGACCGATCCGCGCTGGTTCCGCTTTAACGGCACGTTCGGCGAGGATTCCAAGCTGACGACGGACATGGGCCGGGCTTATGTGGACGGCTTCCAGACGTCCGAAGGGGACCGGGAGCTGTACGATGGATGGGGTTACGACAGCGTGAACGCGATGGTGAAGCATTGGCCGGGAGGCGGCTCGGGCGAAGGAGGCCGCGACGCGCATTTTGGCTGCGGGAAATATGCGGTATATCCCGGAAACAACTTCGAGGAGCATTTGAAGCCGTTCACGGAGGGCGCGTTCAAGCTGGAGGGCAAGACGGGCAAGGCGTCTGCGGTGATGCCGTATTATACGATTTCGTCGAACCAAGACACAAAGAACGGCGAAAACGTCGGCAACTCTTACAGCGAATATTTGATCGAGGATTTGCTTCGGGGCGAATACGGCTACGACGGCGTCGTCTGCACGGACTGGATGATTACGGCCGACGAGACGAACAAGTATTCCTTCCTTAGCGGCAAGCCTTGGGGCGTGGAGGGACTTACCGTCGCGGAGCGCCACTACAAGCTGCTGATGGCCGGCGTGGATCAGTTCGGCGGCAACAACGACGTCGAGCCGGTGCTGGAAGCTTACCGGATGGGCGTCGCCGAACACGGCGAAGCGTTCATGCGGAGCCGTTTCGAGAAGTCGGCGGTGCGCCTGCTGCTCAATATGTTCCGTCTCGGCCTCTTCGAGAACCCGTATCTGGAGCCGGAGCGGAGCGCCGGGATCGTCGGCAATCCCGCTTTCATGCAAGCGGGCTATGAGACGCAGCTGAAATCGGTCGTTCTGCTCAAAAATAAAGGCAACGTGCTGCCGCTTGCGCCGAAGAGCAAGGTTTACATTCCGAAGCGGTACACGCCGGCCGGCACCGACTGGTTCGGTTTTCCGACGCCGGAGAAGCTGGAGTATCCGGTCAATCTGGACGTGGTATCGCGTTACTTTACCGTCACGTACGATCCGCAGGAGGCCGACTTCGGCCTGGTGTTCATCGCCGGACCTTCCTCCGGCATTACGGGCTACAGCACGGAAGACGCCGACAACGGCGGCAACGGCTACGTGCCGCTCAGCTTGCAGTACCGTCCTTATACGGCCGAGCATGCGCGGGAGAAGAGCTTGATGTTCGACGCGAAGGACCGCTCGTATAAAGGAAAGACGGTCAGAACGCATAACGAATCGGATCTGGACGCGGTACTCGATACGAAAAACAAGCTTCAAGGCAAGCCGGTAATCGTCTCGATGCTGCTGTCGAATCCGGCTGTTGTCGAGGAATTCGAAGCCGAGGCCGATGCGATATTGGCGAATTTCGGCGTACAGGATCAAGCGCTGATGGACATTCTGTCCGGGGCGGCGGAGCCGTCCGGACTGCTGCCGATGCAGATGCCGGCGAATATGCGCACGGTCGAAGAGCAGCTCGAGGACGTCGCCCACGATATGGAATGCCATGTCGATTCGGAGGGCCACACTTACGATTTTGCCTTCGGGATGAATTGGAGCGGCGTCATCCGCGACGAGCGGACGGCGAAATACGGAAAGAGCCCGCGTTGACGGCATGGCATGGCGGGCCGGAACGGCTCCGGCTCGCTAGGCTCAATTCGGAGACGGGGCGTCCTTCTATGACAGGATGATGGACCCGGAATAAGCCGGTAACTTTGGCGGCGGCAGGCCAGGACTTTACTGCAAGTCCTAGCCTGCCGCCGCCTTTTTCTCCTGAGGGCTAATCGTAGATTGACCTCTAACCGCTCTTTATTGGCGGTATGACCGCGCCCCGCGGGGTAACGGGATAAGCTCTCGGCTGCTTCGGGGGCCGTTTTTTTGTGCTGGCGGTTTTCTTTGCTTATAATGGAGGTAAGCGGGCGAAGCTTTTATGCAGATGAAATCTATAGGTTTCTTATTTCAAATGGTTTTCCTTTCGCGCCAACCGGCTCGTCCCGGCCGGGATCATGAAGCCGTTTCGGCTTGCTCGTTTATTTCGTTGAAGCGTATCAGGAGGCAACAGCATGGAATCTGTACAGTTGGATAAATTCAGGCAAATTAAAACCGAATTGACCCGTTTTATCATGTTATATAAGTTTGCGCTTAAGGAACTGGAGACGAAGATTGAAATTTTGCAGGAAGAGTTTCAAATGCTCCACGAATACAACCCGATCGAGCATACAAGCTCCAGGGTGAAATCGCCCGAAAGCATCATTAACAAGCTTTACCGGAAAAACTGCGATCTTTCGTTGAATTCCATCAAAGCGAACGTAAGGGATATTGCCGGGCTAAGGATTACGTGCTCGTTCGTGTCCGACATTTACCGCATTCGGGATATGCTCAGCCGGCAGGCGGACCTGACGGTCATCGAGGAGAAGGATTACATCCAGAAACCGAAGGAGAACGGCTACCGCAGCCTTCATCTTATCGTAGAGGTGCCGGTGTTTATGTCCGACGGGCAGGAGTTTGTGTGCGTCGAGGTGCAAATCCGGACGATCGCGATGGATTTCTGGGCCAGTCTGGAGCACAAAATTTTTTACAAATACGACAAAGCCGTACCGGTCGGCTTGACCGAAGAGCTGAAAGAGGCCGCCGATACCGCGGCGGCGCTGGACAGAAAGATGGAGCGCCTGCATAAGGAGGTGGCGGAAATTAAAGGGAACCAGCCGGACGAGCTGGAAGATTTGGTCCGCCAGATCGTTCATGCAGGCAACCGCCTAAAGCTGCCAAGCTCGATTATGGAGATGCTCGAAGGAACGGCTTCCGATTCCGAGAAGAAGTGATTCCCTTTATTGCCCGCAGGCGGTTTCGGCGCGCCTGGGGTGGCGACGCGTTAGAGGCGCAGCGCGGCCGCTGTCTCTGAAACGTTGCGCTTTGCCTAGTGTCCCTTAACTGCAAAAACACGACCCTAGTACCTGCTTAACTGCAAAAATACATTTACAACAGTGCGAGAATAACAAAACGGCGGCAATAACTGCGAAAATACAGTTATCGCCGCCGTTTTTGCATGGATAGGGGGCAGAGCCGCCCATTTCACTGCATAATCGCAGTTAAATGGTGGATACCCCCTCAAAATGGCTATTTTTCATGCATATTTGCAGTAAAGTCCGGTCTCGCCGCGCATACCGACGCGCCTGCGGTGTGCGCGCATGGCTTGGGCCCTTACAGCACCTGCAACTCGTGGCGGTGCTTCTCCAGATCGGCGCTCCGGCATTCCATGCGGAGCAGCGTGCCTTCGGCTTCGTAGCTTGTGCTGTACACTTGCGCGTGCTCGTTGAAGAAAGCGACCAGCCGGCCTTGCTCGTACGGAATCAGCACCTCGCATTCGACGTAGTCGCTGAAAATCTCCTTGCGGATCAGACCGACCAGCTCGTCGATCCCTTTGCCTTCGGCCACCGACATATAGACGGCGTTGCCCACGGCCTCCGGGTAGAAACGGTCGGTCAGATCGCATTTGTTATAGGCGTAAATCGTCGGAATGTTGTCTGCGCCCAGCTCCTTCAGCGTATCTTCCGTCACCGAGATCAGTCGCTCGTAATTTTCGTGCGAGTAATCGACGACGTGGACGAGCAGATCCGCTTCGGACACTTCCTCGAGCGTCGAGCGGAACGCCTTGACGAGATGATGGGGCAGCTGGCTGACGAACCCGACCGTATCGGTCAGCAGGAACGACTTGTTGTCCGGCAGGTCGATGCTCCGAACCGACGTTTCCAGCGTCGCGAACAGCATGTTTTGGGCGAATACCCGCTTCTCCGAATCCGGGTTGAATTTCGCCAGCAAGGCGTTCATCAGGCTCGATTTGCCGGTGTTCGTATAGCCGACGAGACAGACGACGGGAATTTCGTTTTTCTTCCGCTGCTTGCGCTGGACCTGGCGTCTTGCGACAAGCTTCTCGAGCTCGGACTGAAGCGCCGCGATCCGGTCTTCGATGCGGCGGCGGTCCAGCTCCAGCTTCGTTTCCCCCGCGCCTCTGTTTCTGAGCCCGGAGCCGCCGCCTTGCCGGCCGAGCGACGCGCGCAGCCCGACGAGACGCGGCAGCATATATTGGAGCCGGGCTACCTCGACTTGAAGCTGCGCTTCCCGCGTTTGCGCCCGTTCGGCAAAGATGTCCAGAATGAGAACGGTGCGGTCGATCACTTTGCACTCCAGCTCTTTTTCCAAATTGCGGATTTGCGAAGGGGAAAGCTCGTCGTTGAAAATAACGGTTTCCGCGCCAAGCTCGTCGCGGACCGCGCGCAGCTCCTGCAGCTTGCCCGTTCCGATATAATGCGTCGGATTGACGCGCTCCGCCTTCTGCGTCACTTCGCCGACCACGTCGACGTAGCAGGCGTCCGCCAGATTGCGCAGCTCCTCCATCGAATAGTCGAAGTCGTTCTGATGCTGCAGCTGAACGCCGACAATAACGGCGCGCTCTCGTTGTTGATCCATTGTCATCTATGATCATCCTCCATAAGCTAAAATTAGTTTACGCAAAAAAACACAGACATATCTGCCTGTGTGCGAGGTGATCAGAATAAACCGTCCGGCGCTATAAACCGGGGAAGGTTCAAAGGTCTTCTCTCCATGGAGGGAGGCTAGGGATGGCCTTCCGGCCAAACACAAGCTTCGAAACGTAAGCGGATATCCGGAAAGATTCCGAAACGCAACCTCCATGGAAACATATTCCGTTCTTCAGGTAAACGAAACGCCGTCGCCTTAGCTGCAAAAAGGCAAAGGAAGCATTTCGGCTAATATGCGGGTTACCTAAAAATGGACAGACCTATCCTGAGTCCTCTGCACATCAGGCAGAGCTTGGGCGCTGTAAAGAATACGAATGAGCCGATTCGGTAAAGAATCGAAACGTTTCATGTTCTTCGGCATCATTAGCCGCGCACAATCCTGACTCGGATAGAATCTATCACGCGTAACCCTCCGTTCCTAGAAATTAGCTACAGTGTAGCATATTCATCGGCGAACGGCAATTGTTCCGCTACATCACAAAAATAAAAAACAGGGCGGCAAGCACAAAGCGGTATACCGCAAACCATTCCAATCTAAGCCGTTTGATGAGATTCAGAAACGTTACAACGGCGATCATCGCAACGACGAAGGCGGCGATAAAACCGATCAAAAACAAAATAAGCGCATCCGAAGTCAACATGTCCCGGCTGTCGTACAGATCGAGCGCGGTCGCCCCCAGCATGACCGGGACGGAAATGATAAACGTAAAGTCCGCGGCCGCCTTTTGGCTCGTTCCGAGCAGCAGCCCGCCCGAGATCGTCGCTCCCGATCTTGAAAAGCCGGGCCAGAGCGCCAAGCATTGGAATAAACCGATTCCCAAAGCTTGCTTATACGTAATGTCGTCGGTATTCTCGGCCGTTACCTTTCGTTTCGACCTTGCCGCCACGATCATGAGAATGCCCCCGGCGATCAGGCTGATCAGGACGGTAGCCGAACCAAACAAAACTTGTTTAATAAAGTCTTTGAAAATCAAATAGACGATCAACGCCGGAATCATCGCGAGGATCATATGAACGGCGTTTAATTTTTTCGCCGAGAAGTCAAACGCAATTAAATCTTTAAGTATCCCTATGTATCTTTTCCAATAAAGCACGAGAACGGCCATGACGGCGCCCAGCTGAATGACGATCTTGAAGGTCGTCGCCCAATCCCCTTCGAAACCTAACAGATCGCCGGCCAAAATCAAATGCCCCGTTGACGAGACGGGAAGAAATTCCGTCAGCCCTTCGATAATGCCCAGAAGAATGGCGCTAATTACATCATTCATGCACAATGAACACCTCTTTACTCCCAAAATGATAGAAGCTTATCCAGTCTGTTACAGTCTACCATTTTATGAATAATTGGCTACTGGACTTAAGTCTTGGCCGATCGGCTTCGGGCAATGTTCCTGCAGCTTGTTGTTTAGGCGCCGCTCCCGAGTTTAAAATAAACCCTATGCACATACGAAAGGAGTACGCCGATGAGCGCGACGATTTTATATGTCGAGGACGATAAGGAGATTGCCGGGTTCGTCCGCGAATGCCTCCAGGAGCGGGGCTATTCGGTCAAATGGCTGACCAGCGGGGACAGAGCCGTGGAGGAGGCGTCCGGCTGCCGGCTTGCCGTTGTCGACGTCATGCTTCCGGGCTTGGACGGCTTTACAATCGGGCAGCGGTTGAAAAAAGCGGACCCATCTCTCCTGATATTGATGCTGACGGCCCGCACGTCCATCGACGACAAGCTGCAAGGGCTTCAATTCGCTGACGATTACTTGACGAAGCCGTTTCATCCGGAGGAGCTGCTCGCCCGGATCGAGGTGCTGCTTCGCCGGTTCCGGAAAGCGGAGGCGGAGCCGGTCGCGATCAAGCATCTGCTCGTTTACGAGCAGGAGAACCGGATCGTCAACCGGGATACGGGAGAAGAGATTACGCTGACGGGCAAGCAGTTTCATATTTTCGGCTATTTGCTGCGGCATCTCGGCCAAATCTTGACGAAGGAGCAAATTTACGAAGCGGTATGGGGCGAGCCTTACATCGACGGCGACAAGACGCTGATGGTCCATATCCGCTACTTGCGGGAAAAGCTTGAGCGCGATCCGGCGTCGCCGGAAGTGATCGAGACGGTGCGCGGCATCGGCTACCGGGTGAGGGCATGAGGAAGGATAAGCGTTCGGAGGCCGGGGAGACCAAATTCCGCAATTCGTTGCTGTCGCGGTATCTTTTGATCGTTATTTTCGCGATTTTGTTTATTCCGATCATTCTGGTGGCGGCTGCAACGCTGGCGATTCTCGGCCAGCAATTCATTTGGCAGGATCAGATCAACAAGCCGAAGTACGAAAGCGCAAATCAGATGGAACAAATGTGGCACCGGGAGGCAGCCGCGCTTGCCGCCGGCAATCCGGGAGGGATCGACCGGAGACTGGAAGAGCTGAAGGAGCGATACCCGGAAGCTTCCATGTTCTGGGCTGACGAAGCGGGGCGAACAAGGCTTGTCCTGTCCGAGCGTCCGTTAGAGCTTCCGGAGCTATGGACGCCTCAAGAAGCGATCCGTTTTATGAAAAGAAACGTGGGCGGCGATCCGTTCACTGTTGTGGCGTTTATCGGCGAAAACAACGAAGGACCCGCCTTTATGGTACTGCAAATGCCGCGCGCGCTTTTTCAGACAATCGGACCGACCGAGTCGGTTTCGCTTGTTTTTTACCTAACGTTTATCGCGGCGATGTTCGTCTTGTTCGTCATGCTTTCGCTTCTGTTCTTCCGGCATATCCGCAGGCGGCTGATTCGGCTTCAGACGGCGATGGCGCTGCGGGGAGCGGACGGCTTGCCGGAGCCGATTACGGTCAACAAAGCGGACGAGATCGGGCAATTGGAATCGGCCTTCAACCGGATGGTCGGGCAGCTTCAGGAAAGCAGGCGCCGGGAGCAGGAGGAGGAGGAGCTGCGCAAGCGGCTCATATCCAATCTGTCGCACGATCTGCGGACGCCGCTCACCGTCATGAACGGGCATGTGTATGCGCTCCGGCAGGAGAACCTGACGGACAAAGGACGGGGAGCGGTGAAACTGCTTTCGTCCAAAATCGAACAGCTGGGCGGCCTGATCGACAATTTGCTCTCGTATACGCTGATGACAAGCGGCAAATATCCGCTGAAGCCGGAAGAGCTGGACATCTTGCGGCTTGTCCGGGAAACGGCGGCAGCCTGGTATCCGCTGTGGGAGAAGGAAGGCATCGATGCGGACGTCGATCTGGAAGCCGCCGAAGGTTCGCTCCGTTGGCGCGTGGACCGGGAGGGCTTCCGGCGCGTGCTGGACAATCTGTTCCAGAACGTCGTCCGCCATGCTGCGGACGGCGGGTATATCGGCATAACGGTTGCCGCCGAAGGCGAAAGCAAAGCGATCGTCATAACCGACCGCGGTGCCGGAAGGAAGGGCGGCGGCAAAGGCGCGGGCATCGGCCTTGCGATCGTCGATTATTTGCTGCGCGAGATGGCGCTGGAATGGCGCATGGAGCGAACGACGGAAGGCACCCGGGTGACGATATTCCCGAAGGGAAAAAGCGCAAATGCAAAAAACGCTCCAGGTTAGGGCGTTTTTTTGCGTTTCGCTTATTCGCCGCGCAAATGGAGCCGCCATTCCTAAGGCGGCAATCCCATTTCGCTTAACCCAATTTTAAACTTCCTCCCCCTTTGCGTTTAACCTTCGGCATGTATCGTAATGGTCGAGGTGATTTTCCATGAGCGAATGGATTATTGAGACGAAAGGGCTCAGTAAACGGTATAAAGGGCGCTACGCCGTAGCGAATTTGGATTTGCGCATTCGGAAAGGAGACATATACGGCTTTCTCGGGCCGAACGGAGCGGGCAAAACGACGACGATCCGCATGCTGCTCGGCTTGATCAAGCCGTCGAGCGGCTCGGTTCACGTCTTCGGCAAGCCGCTGAAAAGCGAAAGGCTGTCCATCCTGCGGAAGGTCGGGTCGCTCGTTGAATATCCGTCCTATTACGGCCATCTGACGGCCGTCGACAACCTGGAGGCGATCCGCCGAATTATCGGCGTGCCGAAGACGAGAATCGCCGAAGTGCTGGAGATCGTCGGGCTGACGAAGGAGGCGCGCCGTCCGGTGAAAGGCTATTCGCTTGGCATGAAGCAGCGGCTTGGCATCGCCAGCGCGCTGCTGGGGCAGCCGGAGCTGCTCATTCTGGACGAGCCGACGAACGGGCTGGATCCTTCCGGCATCCTGGAAATCCGCGAGCTGATCAAAAGCATGCCGGCCAATTACGGCATTACGGTGCTCATCTCCAGCCACCTTCTCGGCGAAGTGGAGCAAATGGCCGGTACGGTCGGCATTATCCGCCAAGGCGAGATGGTGTTCCAGAATACGATGGACAGCTTGCGGCAGGAAGCGAAAGGCTCGCTGCTGCTGCGGGTTTCCGAGCCGGAGGATGCGCTGCTCGTTCTGCACAAGCAAGGCTTTAAGGCCGCGTTTCTCCCGGAGGGAATTCGGCTGGAGAAATACGACGACAACGGCATCGCCGCCATGGTGCGGTGTCTGGTCGAGCAGGGCCACGATATTTACCGGGTCGAGGAGAAGCGCAAATCGCTCGAAGATTTGTTCCTTCAAATCGTGGAGGGAGGAAAGCGGACATGATCGGCAAGACGCTTTCCTCCGATATGCTGAAAATCCGCCGCAAAGGGCTGTGGCTGCTCGCCATTATCGCGCCGGTCGGACTGCTCGCGATGCAGGCGCTCAATTTCGGTCTCCGCTACGACTATTTCGTACGGCAGTACGGCGAGGAGCTATGGGGCGCTTTGCTGGAGAACGTTTCCATGTTCGTGCCGGTGTCGCTGCTGCTCGGCTGTACGCTGGTCAGCTCGCTTGTCGCCAATGTCGAGCATCATATGAGCTCGTGGAAGCAGTTGCTGGCGCTCCCGGTTTCGCGGCATGCCGTCTTTGCGGCCAAGTTTCTCGTATGCGTCATCCTGCTGGCGTTCTCCTGCGTGCTGCTGGCGGCGGGTACGGTATGCTTCGGCCTTGTATTTGGCTTTGACCCGGCCCAGGTGCCGGTCGCAGCTCTGATGAAGCTCAGCTTCTTGCCGTTTCTCGCTTCCTGGCCTGTGCTGGCGCTCATGCTGTGGCTCTGTCTTTCGTTCCGCAACCAGGCGCTGCCGATTACGCTGGGCGTCGTTCTGTCGATCGGCTCGCTGTTTTCGATGTCGCTGTCGGAATGGTTCCCGGTCAATTGGCCGATGGCCGCTTATGCAGGCGCGCAGCCGGAGCTGTTTGTCGGCTTGGGCATAGCGGCGGGCCTTGTCGTTCTGGCGCTGGGCATGCTTCATTTCGACCGAAAGGATGTGGCGTAGCATGGCTTCCTTTCTTCAAATCGTCGCTTCGGAACGCCTGAAGCTGTTCAAATCGGCGATTTGGCTTCTTATTCCGATTAGTCCGCTTCTAGCGGGAATAATAGGCATTTTTGTTTCGTTCGACAATGTACAGCCGGCGGAACGCTACCCGGTCCTATTGGGAGCGATGTCCATATTCCACGCGCTGATGCTGCTGCCGCTCCTGACGGGCATCCTGTCGGCGTTCGTCTGCCGTTACGAGCACGGCGGAGGCGGCTGGAAGCAGCTGCTGACGCTTCCGGTTTCGCGAACGGGCTTGTACGCCGCCAAGCTGCTTATCGTCGCGTTGTCGCTTGCCGCGACGCAGCTTCTGTTTCTGGCCGCGATTATCGCGGTGTCCGCTTATCACGGCATAGCGTCGGATATTCCATGGCGCATGCTGCTCGCCGCCGTCGGCGGGGGCTGGCTTGCCTGCCTGCCGCTAGCCGCGCTGCAGCTATCGGTGTCGACGCTGTGGAGCAGCTTCGCGGCGCCGCTCGTCATCAACGTCATGCTGACGCTGCCGAATTTGCTGATCATCAATTCGAAACAATTCGCCCCTTATTATCCGTGGGCGCAGCCGGCGCTGGCGATGGTGCATTCGATCTCGACGGAGTTCGGCGCGTTTGCGCTGCCGCTAAACAGCTTGCTGATAACGGTGCTTGGCAGCTTTGCGGTATTTTTGGCGGCCGGTCTTATTTATTTCAACCGGAAAGAGCTGTAATTCGATTCGCCGAATGGACATACGTTCAGACGATAAAGGAGGGTATCCGTTCCGAAAGCGGATACCCTCTGTTAAGTTCTGGCCCCTTTTGGCTTTCGGTTGGATTCTCTGACTCCTCTGACCGCGGCCACCGCGGCTGCCGGGACTTCCTCATCCTCCTGCTTCGCCTTTATCAAAGCCCATAGGGCGAGGATGTCCCCGATGACGACCACAATTCCCGCGATGATCGCCAGATCGTCGGAGCTGAGTCCGCCGGTTCCCTTGTTTGAAGGCATGAATCCACATCCTTTGCCGCTGTCTCATGATATTAGCCTATGCATAGGCAGGTTATTGTGACCGTATAGAATTGACCGGCTTTGGCGGATCTTGAAAACTGAATTCCCCGAAGGGCGCCGATAGAAGCTTTTCTCTTTGGGCGGCTTCGGCGCAACGCAAATGAGGATGGTAGCGGCACGGGCAAATCAGGTACAATAAGACGAACTGGAAAAAACGAAGTTCGGAGTTGAACTTGAAATGACGGCATTAACCAAATCATGGATCCGGGAGCTCCATCGTCAAGCTGCCGAAAGCGGCAAGGATCCGAATGCGGTGCCCGCCCCTTCTTACAAGCTGACGGATGCGGAGCTGAGGGAAAAACTTGAAATTTACAAGGAGATCATCGAAGCGGTTAATCGTTTCGTCGATAAATTTTTAACGACGGTAACGGACAGTCCGATTATGGTGGCCGTAACGGACGAAAGCGGCCATCTGCTTGCGGTGCACGGCAACGAAGCGATGATCGGAAACTTCAGGCGGTTCGGCATTGTGGAAGGCATGCGCTACGACGATCATAACGGCCCCAGCTCCATTGATTTATGCTTGCGTTACGGCCGTCCCGTCCAGCTTGTGGGCGAGGATCACTATCATAAGGACCTTCAACATTTGGCCTGCTATTCCGCGCCTTACCATACGAGCGAAGCGAACGGAACGATCACCATCATGACCGACGTGGAAGGGGCGCATCCGCATCTTCTTGCGCTGCTGTGCACCATTGCCGATTATGCGGAACGGGAGTTGCTTCTCCGGAGGCAGAACATGCAGCTGCAAATTTTGAATCAGGCGCTGCTCCATACGCCTCATTACGGCGTTCTGTTGACGGACGAGCGAGGCCTTATTGTGGAGCTTAACGATTCTATGCGGTGTCTGCTTCGGTCGCTTAGCCCGGACGAGCAGTACGGGCCCGGCGTGCCGGTGTTTTCGATGCCGCATCTGGGAGACGTGTACCGCGAAGTAATCGAATCGGGCGAAGAGCGCATCGGGATGGATTTGACGATCGGACAAGCTTCGTCCGCCCGCCATTACATGCTGGATGTCGTTCCGATCGTGGATGCGGCAAGCGGGGGCTCGCTCGTCCGCGTTATCGGTACCGCTCGCGATATTACCGAGCTGCGGACAACGAAGGAACGGCTGCACCGGGCGGAAAAGCTGGCTTTCGCGGGGCAGCTCGCCGCCAGCGTGGCGCATGAGATCCGCAACCCGCTGACAACGGTCAAGGGACTGATTCAGTTGTCTCGAAGTAATGGCCGCAGCGTACCGCACCACGATCTGATCGTTTCGGAGATGGAGCGGATGAACATGATTATCGGCGAGCTGCTGCTCCTCGGCAAGCCGCAGGCGGTGCAATTCAAGGAGGAACGGTGTTACGGCATCCTGCTGGAAGTGCTTGAAGTGTTCTGTATCCAGGCCAAGATGAACGGCATCGAAATTTCTTCGGTTCTGCTTCAAGAGGAGGCGATTCGCTGCGAAAGGAACCAGATTAAGCAAATGTTTTTCAATCTGCTCCGAAACGCGATGGAGGCGCTCCCTTACGGCGGAAAAATCGATGTCGAACTTGCGGTCGAGGACGGACATCAGCGCATCCGAATTTCGGATAACGGCGTAGGCATGGAAGAAGAGGTGCTGGTTCGCCTCGGAGAGCCGTTCCATACGACGAAGCCCGACGGCAACGGGCTTGGCTTGCTGGTCGTGCGGAATATCGTGTCGGCGCATCGGGGGCGCATCGACATCGCCAGCAGACCGGGCATCGGCACGACGGTAAACGTCTATTTGCCGATCTGCTATTGACATGCTTTCGTTTTGCGTTGTATCATTTTGCCAACATGTAAGCGGCAATGATCAAAGACATGATTCCCGGGCAAGGGCTGTACAGAGAAAGAAGCGATTGCTGAGAGCTTCTGAGCGACCGGCCCTGGAATTACCCCTTTGTAGCTGCGGTGTCGAACCTATCGGCCGAGCGATGCGGCCGGGCAGTAGGCGCCGCCGTCTCATCCCCGTTACCGGATGCTCAATGAGGGCTTGATCTTCGTTGCACGGGAAGCTATACGTTTCCCGGCATAACGATCCGTCAAGCCGAATGAGGGTGGAACCACGAGCTGAACGCACTCGTCCCTTGGGAGAGTGTGTTTTTTTGCGTTCAATTTTCAATATAAGCTTGGGAATGGAGGAACGTATCGTGGCAATTTCAGTTGTATTGGCAGACGGATCGGCAAGGGAGGTGGAGCGGCATACGACGCTCGGTCAGCTGGCGGCGTCCATCAGCTCAAGTCTTGGCAAAAAGGCGGTTGCCGGTACGATCGACGGCATGCCCGTCGACCTTCGGACGCCGCTTGAGAAAGATTGCCGGGTGGAAATATGGACGCTGGACAGCCCGGAGGGGCTGCGCGTATACCGGCACAGCGCCGCTCACTTGATGGCTCAGGCGCTTCGCCGACTGTACGGGCCGAAGGCCGTGAAGCTTGGCGTCGGTCCGGTCATCGAGGACGGATTCTATTACGATGTCGACCTGGAGCAGCCGGTTTCGGTGCAGGATCTGCCTCTCGTCGAGCGGGAGATGGAGCGGATTGCGGCGGAGAACCTGCCGATCGTCCGGGAGGAGGTCAGCCGGGAGCGGGCCGCTCAAGTATTCGGCGAGCTGGAGGACCCGTACAAGCTGGAGCTGATCCGCGATTTGCCGGAAGACGCCGTCATCAGCCTGTACAGGCAAGGCGAATTCGTCGATTTGTGCAGAGGGCCGCATGTCCCGTCGACCGGGTATTTGAAAGCTTTCAAGCTGCTTAGCGTTGCGGGCGCTTATTGGCGCGGCGACTCGAACAACGGTATGCTGCAGCGCGTTTACGGCACGGCTTTTCCAAGCAAAGGGGAGCTGGAGGAGCATCTCCGGCTGCTGGAGGAAGCGAAGCAGCGCGACCACCGGAAGCTGGGCAAAGAGCTGGAGCTGTTTATGTTCTCGGAGGAAGCGCCGGGAATGCCGTTTTATTTGCCGAAAGGGATGACGATCCGGACGGAGCTGGAGAATTTCTCCCGCGAGCTGCTGCGGCAAGGGGATTATGAAGAGGTCCGTACGCCTTTCATGATGAACAGCCGGCTGTGGGAGCAGTCCGGACATTGGGATCACTACAAGGACAACATGTATTTCTCGGAAGTGGACGATCAGTCGTTTGCGCTTAAGCCGATGAACTGTCCGGGCCATATGCTCATCTTCCGGAACAGCCTGCGCTCCTACCGGGAGCTGCCGATCCGGCTGGCCGAATTCGGCCAGGTCCACCGCCACGAGTTTTCCGGCGCGCTGAACGGGATGATGCGGGTGCGCACGTTCTGCCAGGATGACGCCCATCTGTTCGTTCGTCCCGATCAGATCGAGGAAGAGATCGGCAGCATTATCCGGATGATCGACGGGGTGTACCAGGTGTTCGGGTTCGACTACCGGATGGAGCTGTCTACAAGGCCGGACGATTCGATGGGAGGCGACGAGCTGTGGGAACAAGCGGAGCAATCGCTGAAGAACGTGCTGGATAAGCTTGGGCTGCCCTACCGGATCAACGAAGGGGACGGAGCGTTCTACGGTCCGAAAATCGACTTCCATATCCGGGACGCCTTGAAGCGCAGCTGGCAATGCGGGACGATCCAGCTCGATTTTCAAATGCCGGAGAAATTCGATCTGTCGTACGTCGGCGAGTTTAACCAGAAGCATCGTCCGGTCGTTATTCACCGCGCGGTCTACGGCTCCATCGACCGGTTCATCGGCATTCTGACGGAGCATTACGCGGGAGCGTTTCCGCTCTGGCTCGCTCCGGTTCAGGTGAAGCTGCTGCCGGTATCGGACAAGCATGCGGATTATGCGCTGGAGCTGAAGCGGGAGCTGGAGAAAGCCGGCATTCGGGCCGAGGCCGATCTGCGCAACGAGAAGCTCGGCTACAAAATCCGGCAGGCGGGGCTCGAGAAAGTGCCGTACACGTTCGTGCTGGGGGACGACGAGCAGGCCGCAAGGACGGTTTCGGTCCGCAAAAGGGGCGAAGGCGAGCAAGGCGCCGTTCCGGTGGCGGTTTTCATCGAGCGCGCGCTGGAGGAAATCCGGCTTAAAGCGTAAATGGAATAGAGAATCCGGCTTTTGGCCGGAGTGGTGTCTACTTCGTGCGAAGGGGCTGTCGCTGAAAGTCACGGATGAATGGTCGTCCGGGATGACTTTAGGGGGCGGCCCCTCTTATTTTCGCACAAAGACGTACGAAATGGAGACGTTCCGCCAATCAACAACGGAAAAACGAGTCGGCAGCTTTGGAGGACTGGACCTAAGGCTAGTAATCGAATACGCCAGCAGGCTGTGTCGGCGTCCGCGTTCCGCTGCTACAATGAGAACATCGGAAAGCGCCGCGGGCGGGCGCCAACCCCCAAAGAGAATCGAAGTTAGGAGCGTAACCATGAAATCGAATAAAGCATTGGGTATTCTGCTTATCCTTATCGGCGTTGCCGCGCTGATCTACGTATTGGGGAATGACGGCAAAATCCCGTTCGGGAAATGGTTCTCGAACTTTACTGCGCAAGTGGGCGAACAACAATCGTTTCCTTCGGACGAACTGAGCAACATCGACATCGAATCCGACAGCCTGGACGTCAACATCGTGCGCGGCAGCGGCGACGACGTTGTCGTAACGCTGGCCGGCCGTGCGACCAAAGGGATTGCGGACAACTTCACGCTTGACGCCGAGCAGAACGGCGACACATTGAAGCTGACGCTGCAGTCGGATGACAGCTTCCGGCTGGGCTTTCATTGGTCGGACGTCGAGATGACCGTCGAACTGCCGGATAAAGCGTGGAACGAGATTAATGCCCGGCTAAGCAGCGGCGATCTGTCTCTGGAAGGCATACAGGCGGAATCTGCAGCTCTTCGGTCCGGGTCCGGCGATGTCAAAGCCGTCTCGTTGAATGCTTCGGGTGAAGCGGTCTTGGAAGCGGGCAGCGGCGATATCGAGATCGAGGACATAACGGCCGAGGCCATACGCGCGAAATCAAACAGCGGCGACATCGAAATCGAACGGTATGAGGCACGGCTTCTGGATTTTGACGCTGCAAGCGGAGACGTGGCCTTAGAGGACGGCTTTGCCGAACTGAAAGGCGAAGCCGGTTCGGGCAACATTCACGTCAACGCCGACGAACTCCGATACGATTCGGTGCTCAAAAACGGCAGCGGCGATATTTCCATCGACCTCGCGAAGGAGCCGGAAGCTTTAACCGTCAGCATCAGAAGCGGTTCCGGCGATGCCGAGGTCCTTAAGGACGGATTCGTCCCCCAAGGCAATAACGACGACAACGACGCGAACGGCATGTTCGGTACGGGATCGGTCAAGCTGCAGGCGAGCTCCGGCTCCGGCGACATCGTGCTGCGTTAAGCTTCGTTCGGTTGCAGGCAGCTGTCGAACCCCTCTAGACGATCCGTCCATAAAGCCGCACGACATCGGCTGCTTAGGCCGGCTTCCCTCGGAAGCCGGCCTTTCTTTTATTGCGTCAACCCGTCGGGTGCGGCGGATAATGCTGGAAGTAAAGCTTTGTCCGTCAGGACAAGCGGCTCTCACTTATCATGTCCTTTAGGACGGTTGAGCAGCAGGCAGCACCTTAAGGCATAACGTGGCTTAAGAAGCGTGAAAGATAGCTTTGTCCGTCAGGACAACGCGGGGTTCGGCACGTTGGATTGTCGAAGACGGCCGCGTGGCAGGGACGCTGATTCGGGGTGTCCAGAGGGGCGAGCCCCTTGGGGCCCCCTCCTCGGGAGGGGGTTTGGGGGAGACGTAATGTTGAGGGGTTGGGGGGAGGCTCAGAATTTAATTTCCCACTTGACAGGTGTGAATTGTATGATTTATCATAAGCCCATAACCTTTCAGCACTCATTATATGACTGCTAAGAGAAATCGAATAAGATGCCGATTGGACCGCCAAAGGCTCACAACTTCGTCGCTGCGTTAACGCAGCCGAGATTGTGCGGCCTTTTTTTGTTGCTTCGTTAAGCTGCAATGGCAAAGGCGAGAGGAGGAGGCGACGATGGACGAACGGCACTGGCTGATGCTGGAGGAGCTGGATTGGGATTTTCGCCGGATGGTCCGCAAGTTCGTGAAAGAGCGGGATAAAGTGAACATCGAAGGCGTCTCCCTTCCGGGGCTGCTGATCTTGCGAAAGCTGGAGCTTGAAGGCGAGCAGAAGCTTGGCGACTTGGGCGAGCAGCTGGATTTTACGTCGGGGGCCGTTACCGGCATTTGCGACAAGCTGGAGGAGAAAGGGTTCGCGCTTAGGAAACGCAAGCCGGAGGACCGCAGGACGGTGCTGCTGGACATTACCGAAGCGGGCAAAGCGTTTCTGGCGCGCCACGCCAAGGTCGGCGAACGATGTATCACCCTCCTGTTCGAAGGCTTTGCGCCGGAGGAGCTGGCCGCGCAGATCGGGTATTACAAGCGGATAGCCGCCAATCTGGAGCGATTCTCCGCAACGATTCTGCAGCTGGCACAAGACGCGGAGCAAGAAGCCGGTCTTTCGGACCGGTCTTCCGGGCAGGAGAGAGCGGAACGAGGAGAAGCTCGACGTCCTTATATCAGCTATTGAATGAACGCATGACTTGGATATCGGATTGCAATCTAAATTTTCATCCATTCGAGGAGATGACAAGTATGGGACACCCAACGATTTATCCGACCGGTGCGACGGTCTATTTGCCGGACAAAGCATGGAGCGGCTATACGATTTTTCAGGCGGCCGACACGGGAGCGCTGCTCATCGACATGAACGGGCGCGAGGTTCATCTGTGGAAAGGGCTGCGCGGCTTCCCGAACAAAATATTCCCGGGCGGCTACGTGCTCGGCAGCACGAAGGAACGCGATCCGCGCTACGGCTTCCAGGATGAAGCCGATCTCGTTCAGGTGGATTGGGACGGCAACGTCGTCTGGAAATTCGACCGCCACGAATATATCGAAGACCCCGGCCATGAGCCGCAATGGATGGCAAGGCAGCATCACGACTACCAGCGCGAAGGCAGCCCGGTCGGCTATTATTCGCCGGGGCAGGAGCCGCTGACGGACCGCGGCAACACGCTTATTCTCGTTCATACGAACGTGGAGAACCGGAACATTTCCGACAAGCCGCTGCTCGACGACGCTATCATCGAGGTGGATTGGCAGGGCAACGTCGTCTGGGAATGGAAGGTAAGCGACCATTTCGACGAGCTTGGCTTCGACGAAGCGGCGAGAAACGTCCTGTTCCGCGATCCGAACTCCCGTTTCTTCGGGAACAACACCGGCGGCGACTGGATGCATATCAACTCCATGTCCACAGTCGGGCCGAACAAGTTTTACGACCAAGGCGACGAGCGTTTCCACCCGGACAACATTATTTGGGACGCGCGGGAATCGAACATCATTGCGATTATCGACAAGAAGACGGGCAGCATCGTCTGGAAGCTCGGCCCCGACTACTCGGCGCCGGAAGTGAAGCATCTCGGCTGGATCATCGGCCAGCATCACGCGCACATCATTCCGAAAGGCTTGCCCGGCGAAGGCAACCTGCTCGTATTCGACAACGGCGGCTGGGGCGGCTACGGCTTGCCGAATCCGGCATCGCCTTACGGTATCAAAAACGCGGTGCGCGACCATTCCCGCGTGCTCGAAATCAACCCGGTCACGCTCGAGATCGAATGGCAGTATACGCCGACGGAGGCCGGATTCCAGGCGCCGCTGGATTCGTACCGGTTCTACAGCCCGTATATCAGCTCGGCGCAGCGGCTGCCGAACGGCAATACGCTAATTACCGAAGGAGCGGACGGCCGAATCTTCGAAGTGACGCGCGGCCATGAGCTGGTATGGGAGTATATTTCGCCGTATAAAAACAAACGGAACGCCAACATGGTATACCGCGCTTACCGGGTGCCTTACGAGTGGGTGCCGCAAGCGGAAAGGCCGGAGGAGCGGGCGATCGAGCCGATCGACGTAGCCGACTACCGCGTGCCGGGCGCGGCGCCGAGAGGCACGGATTCCGTCGTGGCCGTCGCCGGAACGGAATCGTACGGGGAAGGTGCCGCTTGCGTCGCCAGAATCGACGAAAAGCCGCAAAACGTCTAAAGGCGCGAAGCCTCCCGTGAATTGACCAGCCGATAGGAATGGAGAGATGAGCTTTGATGGCTAAATCGAAATATAGATTCAGGTGGAGCGCAATCGCCGCTGCGATTGCCGCGCTGGCGCTGCTGCTGGCCGGCTGCGGCGGGAATGCAGAGCCGGGCGCGCAGGCGGAGGCGGCATCCGGCGGGCAAGCGGAAAAGACGGAAACCTACAAGCTGAAAATCGCCGATATTTTGACCAATCCGGTGTTCCGGGTGGCGAAGAGCAAAGGGTTCTTCGAAAAATACGGCATCGATGCGGAGCTGGTCACGTTCGCCACGCCGGCCGAAGGCATTAATTCTTTGTTTATCAAGCAGGTGGACATTGCGTGGGGTGCAGACTTTCCGGTATTGAACGCGGTCAGCAAAGGCGATTATTCGATCATTGCCTCGACATGGGCGACGGAGAACGAGAAAAACGCGGCGCAGTGGAAGCTGTTCGTAAGGGACGGCATCGAGTCGCCGGCGGACCTAAAGGGCAAGAAGCTGAGCACGCTCCGCGGCACGTTCGTGTCGTACCTGTGGGACGAATATTTGACGCAAAACGGGGTCGATCCAAACGAAGTCGAGCAGATCGGGCAAGGCGGCTTCGACGAATCCTATGTCGCCCTGAAGCAAGGCGACGTGGATGCCGCATGGGTGAGCGGTTCCAATCTGAGCGGCAAGTTCGAGCAGCTTGAGGGCGCTCATCAGCTGACCGACATGTCGAAGACGAGCGTCCGGATCGGAGGAGCGATAATTGCGCCCAATGAGCTGGTAAACGGCCAGGGCGATGTCATCAAACGGTTTCTGCAAGCGGTCGAAGAATCGACGGCTTATGCGGCAGCCAATCCGGAGGAAACGGCGGATATTCTGTTCAAGGAAGTGAAGCAGCCGAAGGACGCGACGCTGAAGGATCTGTCCACGTCCAACTGGCAGCTGAGCTTCTCGCAAGCCTCCTTCGACAGCTTGGCGAAGCAGAAGAAATATATGGTCGAGAAGGGCATTATCCAGAACGATTTTGATTTGAACGGGAAAATTAATCTGGACGCGGTGAAGCAGGTCGTGCCGGACCGCGTTACGTATGCGAAATAAGGAGGCATATCCCTATGGCTGAGGCGCTTCCGGCTAATACGATAACAATAGAACAGGTCAGCAAAAGCTATTCGGAGCCGAAAGCCGGCTCCCTTCATTACATTATCAAGGACGTGGATCTGGTCATCAAGGGCGGCGAGTTTTTCGTCCTGCTCGGCCCGAGCGGCTGCGGCAAATCGACGCTGCTGAACATGATCGCGGGCTTCGTCTCCAAGACCGGAGGGGCGCTCAAGATCGGAGACGTCGAGATCAGCCGGCCGGGACGCGACCGCGCGGTCGTGTTCCAGCAGGCCGATTCCTCGTTGTTCCCGTGGCTGACCGTCCGCCAGAACGTCGAGTTTGGCCTTAAGATGAAGAAGGTTCCCCGCCGGGAGCGCGGGGACATATCCGATCGGTTCATCCGGATGGTCGGCTTGGCGGGGCACGAGAACAAGTTCCCCCGCGAGCTGTCCGGCGGCATGAAGCAGCGCGTTCAGCTGGCCCGGGTGCTGGCGAACGATCCGGAAATCCTGCTGATGGATGAACCGTTCGGGGCGCTTGACGCGATGACGCGCCGGACGATGCAGAAGGAGCTCGGCCAGATATGGCGGGAGACGGGCAAGACGGTCATTTTCGTCACGCACGACATTCAGGAGGCGCTGCTGCTCGGTCAGCGGATCGGCATTATGTCGGCCGGTCCTTCCTCCCGGATATCGCATATTTACGAGGTGCCGCTGGCGTATCCGCGCGATGCGTCGCTGCCGGAGTTTCATAAGCTGGATCGCACGATCCAGTCCCATTTTGACGAATAAAGAGGCGTTGCGACATGAAAGCTTTGAATAGCAAATGGGTTACGATTCCCCTTCTCTGGATAGCGGCGCTCCTGATCTGGCAGATCGGCGCCTGGGTATACGGGCCGGATATCGTGCCGGGGCCGCTTGCGACGGTCAAAGGCGGGCAGGAGCTGATCGCCGACGGCTCGCTTCTTTCCTATATCGGCGTCAGCTTCTCCCGCGTATTCGTCGGCTGGGCGCTTGGAAGCCTCGTCGCCATTCCGGCCGGGCTGCTCATCGGCAAAGTGCAGGCCGTTCGCGTATTTGCCGAGCCGGTTCTCAATTTTATCCGTTTCATTCCGCCGATCGCTTTCATTACGTTGTTTCTTGTCTGGTTCGGCATCGGCGAACAGTCGAAAATCGCCCTGATTATGTACGCCACGTTGTTTATCGTCATGATGAACACGTTCACCGGGGTGCTTTCCGTAGAGGAGGACAAAATCCGGGCCGCCCGAAGCATGGGTGCGTCCGAGTGGCAAATTTTGCTCCATGTCGTCATTCCCGCAACGACGCCGTATATGTTTACGGGCGTGCGGCTGGCGATGGGTACGTCCTATATGGCGATTATCGGCGCCGAAATGATCGCCGCGAACGAAGGCGTCGGCTATTTGATTTGGAATTCGCGGCTGTTCTTCCGCACGGATTGGATCTTCGTCGGCTTGATCAGCCTTGGCCTGATGGGCTTCGCTACCGACCGGCTTGTCGGGTGGTTCGGCCGCAAGGCGCTGAGCCGCTACGGCGTCGTCAGCACGTCCCCCGCAAGAAGAGCTTGACCTCCCCAAGGCCGTTTTCCATGCCAATCGCATTGACTAGGCACCAATAGGCTGAAGACAGCGTACACTGGTCTAACGACTACAAAGTGCTGACGGGGAGGAACAGCCGTGATCAGAATACAAGGCGTTAGCGAAGTGGAAATTATGCAGCTTCCGACATCGAGTCGGCAGCGTCATATCGTGAACCAGCGGATGAACAGCCCTGTTACTTACCGCTACTCTTCATTGGAAGCTTTGCGATTCGAGCTTATTATGCGCGAGAACATCGTAAGAGCGGCCGAAGAGCTTTACGAAAGCGATGCGGGGTTCGCCGTGTTCGCCCGATCGCGCTGCAACGAAAGATTGTGGGAGAGGACGTACAACGGCGGGTTTCAGTTAAGGCCGGAAGTTTCGCCGTCTTATGCGATAACCGATATTTTCCGCAACGGCAGGGCGTATGCGTTCGAATGCGCGACGGCTATGGTGCTCATCTTGTACAAAGCCGTGCTCGAAACGATCGGCCGGGATAAGTTCGATATGTACTTTAAAAATTTGTACGTTCGAGACTGGCATTACGACAGCGACTTGAATCTGGTTACCGTGTTTGACAGCGACGAAGCGACTCTCGGCGATATCGTTTATTTCAACAATCCCGATCACCATCCGGAAACGCCGGAGTGGCAGGGCGAGAACGCCATTAAGGTGGCGTACGACTATTATTTCGGACACGGAATCGGCATCCGTACGGCGCGGGGGATTATTGAAGCGTTGAACAGGCGGCGGTTCCCCGGCAGCCATCGTTCGGCTTATTTGACCGAGCAGGTGAACCATCCGGACTTCGAGCATTTGCGCAACATCGCCACAAGAGAAGCGGAACCGACGCTTGCTTATCTGGAAGGCGACGTCATCGCCCGGCTCGGTTCCCACGGTTACGTGTACAGATTCAAGAAGAGAGCTTGACGCATGAGTATATCCCCCTGTCTGGCGAACAAGGCAGCGGGGATTTTTTACATAAACAACGATGACGAGGCTGCCGGCATGACCGGCGGTCTTTTTTTATGCCTTATGATTATCCGGGAGGAGGAACATAACAATGTCGGCACATAACCGGCGCAAGAGGTAGATTTACCCGAAATTCATCTTGTCGTTTCGGTTAGAATTATTTTTTCCCTTTCGTCGATTACAGATCGGAAGATACACTTGAAGGGAGGAAGGGGGGGATTCATTTGCGGATAGACGGCAAAGCCTTGTCATTGCGATCCGTTCAAGACGATGATTTATTCACGCTCTGGGAGTTGATATACGGCGAGGCCAAGCCTGAATGGAAAAAGTGGGATGCTCCATATTTTCCGCACGAGCAAATCGGTTTTGAAAATTTCGGAGAAAAAATCCGTGAGCGATTAGTCGGCAGCGACGTCCCGTCCATGTTAATTATCGAAAAAGATGACCGAATCATCGGCACGGTTACTTATTACTGGGAGCATAAACCGTCGCTTTGGCTGGAGCTTGGAATTACTATCTATAAACCCGAGTTCTGGAGCGGCGGGTACGGTACAGAGGCTTTAACGCTTTGGATCGATTATCTTTTTAATGCGATGCCGTTGGTTCGCGTAGGTCTCACGACTTGGTCGGGAAATACGCGAATGATTCGTTGTGCCGAGAAGCTTGGCATGCAAATGGAAGCGCGGATACGAAAAGTACGGTTATATAACGGCGTGTTTTATGATTCTATACGCATGGGAATTTTACGTGAGGAATGGGAAGGGCGGCAGTCACTATATCTCTGAATTCTGCAGGGGAGCGCCGGATGCTGAAACATCCGCGCTCCTTTTTGTTATTTCGAGCTATCATAGCCGATTTAGAAGTGTAATTACTTGTCAGCAGCAGCAGGAAAGGAATTCGCCGCTTCTATAAAACATATAATTCCCATTAAAATTATGTGATTTAGGCGGCTCGCGGGACAACAATTGCGGCTTGCGTTCATATGCTGAACCAACAACCGCGTACCATTCTGGCGGAGAGGGGCTGACGGCGATTGAGCAAAGATTTTACGGAGCTGTTCGACGAATGGTCGGAGCGTTACGACGAGACGGTGGCGGGAGGCGACGAGGAGTACCGGGAAGTGTTCGACGGGTACGACCGTATTCTGGAGGAAGTGGCCTCTCGGGTATCCGGCACGGTGTTGGAGTTCGGCGTCGGCACCGGCAATTTGACGGAAAAGCTTCTGCGCCGCGGCTGCGCCGTCTACGGCATCGAGCCGTCCAAAGGGATGCGGGAGCAGGCGCTAAAGCGGCAGTTTGACATGGTGCTGGCGGCGGGCGACTTTCTCCGTTTTCCGCTTGTGCCGGAGAAGATCGACGCGGTCGCGAGCACGTATGCGTTCCACCATCTGACCGACGAGGAGAAAGAGGAAGCGATTGCGATTTACAGCGGATTGCTTGGAGCCGGAGGGAAGCTTGTATTTGCGGATACGATGTTCGAAGGCGAGGAAGAGCGCCGCGAAATCGAGGAAGCGGCACGCGCCGCGGGTCATGTGAAGCTGCTGAACGATTTGCGGACCGAATATTATACGACCTTAAACGTGCTGGAGGGGATATTGGTCCGTCACGGCTTCGAGGTCTCTTTTTATAAGTTGAACCGTTATGTATGGCTGATGGATGCGACGAAAGCTTCGGAAGAGGGATAATTCGGAAGGAGCGAGAATGATGGCCGTTTATCGCGGAGTGCATGAGTTGATCGGGAACACGCCGCTCGTGGAGCTGACCCGTTTTCCGCTGCCGGAGGGCGTTCGGCTGTATGCCAAGCTGGAGATGATGAATCCCGGCGGCAGCGTCAAAGACCGGCTCGGGCTGGAGCTGCTCGACGATGCGCTGGCAAGCGGCAGGCTGCGGCCCGGAGGAACGCTCGTGGAGCCGACCGCGGGCAATACCGGCATCGGGCTTGCGCTCGCCGCGATCGGACGGGGCTTTCGCGTCGTATGCGTCGTGCCGGAGAAGTTCAGCGTCGAGAAGCAGCAGCTGATGCGTGCGCTCGGGGCGGAGATCGTGCATACGCCGTCCGAGGAAGGGATGACGGGAGCGATCCGCAAGGCGGAGGAGCTGGTCCGCTCGATTGACGGAGCGTTCTCGCCGTCGCAGTTTTCGAATCCGGCCAATCCGGCGACGTATTACAAGACGCTGGGCCCCGAGCTGTGGCGGGATTTGGAGGGCAAAGCGGATATATTCGTCGCGGGGGCGGGCTCGGGCGGTACGTTTATGGGCGTCGCCCGCTACTTGAAGGAGCGGAATCCGTCCGTCCGGACGGTCATTGTCGAGCCGGAAGGCTCGATTCTGGGGGGAGGCGCAGCCGGTCCGCACAGGACGGAAGGCATCGGCGTGGAGAAGCTCGCTCCTTTCATGGATACGTCTTATTTCGACGCCGTCCATACGATCAGCGATCACGACGCCTTTGCCCGCGTTGCGGAGCTGGCCCGGCGGGAAGGCCTGCTCGCCGGCAGTTCTTCCGGCGCCGCGCTGGAAGCGGCGCTGCGCGAGGCGTCGTCCGCGCCGCCCGGCTCGGTCGTCGTCACCGTATTCCCGGACAGCGGCGAGCGTTACCTCAGCAAGCAGATTTACGGAGGAGGCTGAACGTTAAGGCATGAACAAAAAAACGAAGCTGATTCACGGCGGCACGCCAATCGATCCGCATACGGGCGCGGTCAGCGTGCCGATCTACCAGGCGAGCACCTACAAGCAGGATGAAGCGGGCGTTCACCGCGGCTATGAATATTCGCGGACGGGCAACCCGACCCGGCATGCGCTGGAGGAGCTGATCCGCGATCTGGAAGGAGGCGCGAGGGGGCTTGCCTTCAGCTCGGGGATGGCGGCGATCCATACCGTCTTGTCGCTGTTGAACAGCGGGGATCATCTGTTGGTCACCGACGACGTTTACGGCGGGACGTACCGCATCGTGACCCGCGTGCTCAACCGGCTCGGCATTGAAGCGACGTTCGTCGATACGACCGATCCGGCCGGGCTGGACGAAGCGGTGAAGCCGGCGACGAAAGCGCTGTTCGTCGAGACGCCGACCAATCCGCTGCTGAAGGTGACGGACCTTGCGGCGGCGGCCGCCTGGGCGAAGGAGCGCGGCCTGCTGTTGATCGTCGACAATACGTTCGGCACGCCTTATTGGCAGACGCCGCTCGCTTGGGGCGCCGATATCGTCGTGCATTCGGCGACCAAATATTTGGGCGGGCACAGCGACGTGGTCGCAGGGCTGGCCGTAACGGCGGACGCGAAGCTCGGGGAGGAGCTTCACTATATCCAGAACGCGGTCGGAGGGGTGCTTGGCTCGCACGATTCGTGGCTCTTGATGCGCGGCATGAAGACGCTCGGCTTGCGCATGGAGGCGCACGAGGCGAATGCCCGCGCGATTGCGGAGTTTCTGGCGGGGCATCCCGCCGTTCGCAACGTGTATTACCCCGGGCTGCCGGACCATCCGCAGCACGAGCTGGCAAAGCGGCAATCGGACGGCTTCGGCGGCATGATCGCCTTCGATGTCGGAAGCGCGGAGCGGGCGGACCGGGTGCTGAAGCGGGTGCGTTATTTTACGCTGGCGGAAAGCCTCGGGGCGGTCGAAAGCTTGATCTCCGTGCCCGCCCGGATGACGCATGCGTCCATTCCGAAGGAGCGGCGGGAGACGCTGGGCATTACCGACGGGCTGATCCGGATTTCCGCCGGCATCGAGGACAAGGACGATCTGCTCGCCGATCTGGCGCAAAGCTTGGAGTAGGGGGATTTTGGCAGGATATCGATTAGGCGGCCTCGAAGAAAAAAGAACGGAGAAACGCGAAAGGGGAGCGAAGTCCGGATGAAAAGGAATACGGCGGGCTTTACTCCCGTTTTGCATGCTTTCGGCAGCCGCTATTGCTGGAAAGGCAAAGGCTTCTTCGGCAAACGGACAAGCCTGTCACGGACATCTGCTTCGAATTCGGATTTCAGAGCATAAGCTCGTTCAGCGCGCTTCTCTCGCAGCACATCGGGCAGACTCCTTCGCAATATCGGGGAAAATGGTGATTTTCGAGAAGCGGCGGCGGTTTGGTCCGTGATACAGTCAGGCTGGAGATCATTCACGAGGAGGAGATTTGGATGGAAATCGCACCACAAATCGTTAACGAGCTGTTTGAAGCGGCGAAAGCGGGAGACGCTTCGCGCTTGCAGCAACTGCTGGATGATCGTCCGGAGCTAGCCAATGCCGAGAACGGCGACGGGCTTACGCTGCTCGGCTATGCCGCGCATTACGGCCATGCGGATGCCGTGCGGACGATTCTGGACCAAGGAGCGGACGTGAACGCCGTCTCTCGCTCCAAAATTTCCTTCATCCCGTCCAATACGGCGCTGCACGCCGCGATAGCCGGAGAACGGGACGAGGCCGTTATCCGGCTGCTGCTCGAGCGCGGCGCCCGCGCCGATCTGTTCGACAGCAACGGCCATACGTGCCTGCACTCGGCCGCTTATCACGACGACAGCGAGGAGCTTATCCGCCTGCTTGTCGCTCGCGGCGCGGACGTCAACGCCAAGGCGGAAGGTGGCGACTCGGCGCTTTCGCTTGCCGTCGCAAAAGGGAATGCGAAAGCGGCGAACGCTCTCCGCGAGCTCGGGGCGCAGCTGTAGGCCGCTTTAACTCGCTTGGCCGTTCGCGGCGCCTTGTCGTACTTCTCTTCTCGTTTTTCTCGAGAGCTATCCCGAACGGCAAACGGCAAAGTCCCGTTGTTACCAACCCTTGATACAAAGGCCGGAATTCCTCGTTATTGAGGGTTTCGGCCTTTTGGCGTCTTAGGATAAAAGAGCGAGCTGCCCGTCAATCAGCTTTTTGGCGGCTTCCGAGAACATTTCCGGCTTGAATTCCGCATGATTGATATAGGCTACCATAACCGCGCCGCTCCATAACATGCGCAGCTGCTCGGTCAACTCCCGGTAGTCGGGAAAGCCGGCTTCCTTGGTCATCTCCGCTACCCGGTCCCAGACGTCCTTGCGGCTCTCCAGCGCCTTCGCATGGCAAAGATGTCCGGGCTCGGGGAATTCCACGGCCGTGTTCATGAGCGCGCATCCCCTATAGCCTGGCCGCTTCATTCGCTCTCCGACGTATTCCATCAAATAGCGAAGCTGCTCCGGCACCGACTCCGGATGCTGCTGCCGCGCATGCTCGATATGCCCCAAGCTCCGCTGCCGATGAAGCTCCAGATAAGCGACGACCAAGTCGTCCTTAGTCGGGAAGTTTCGATAAAAGCTGGCTTTGGCCACGCCCGACTCCATAATGATTCGGTCGATTCCGACCGCCCGCACGCCCTCGCGGTAGAACAGCTCGTCTGCCACCCGCAAGATGCGCTCCTTCGCGCTTTCTCTTTTCTCCTGCATGTGCGTCTCACTCGCCTTCAAAAAATATTTTCAAATCGAATGATTGGAATTGATTGACATGAGACAGAACTGTCTGTATTGTATGTGATGTGTGAGACAGATCTGTCTACCTCATTGTATGCAAGGGGAAAACGGCTGTCAATCGCGTAATCTATCGATTCCACGAAAGAGGTGCTAAACCATGAGCAAGGCAAGCAATACCGGCCCGACCGTCGACCCGAGGAGATGGCTGTCCCTCTCCGTCGTCATTCTGGCCGCATTCATGGTCGTTCTGGATACGTTTATCGTCAATGTCGCGCTCCCTTCCATTGCGAGGGATCTGCAAGCGGATTTCTCCGAACTGCAGCTGGTCGTTGCCGGTTACGTGCTCGGTTATGCCTTATTGCTGGTGACGGGCGGGAGAATGGGAGATCTGTACGGCCGCAAGACGATGTTCCTCGCCGGAATCGCGGGATTCGTCGCCGCTTCGGCTTGGTGCGGCTTGTCGGGTACGGCGGAGATGCTCATCGCTGCGCGGGTTGCGCAAGGCGTCTTCGCCGCGGCGATGATGCCGCAGGTGCTCTCGATCATTCAAGTGATGTTCCCGGCCGAAGAGAAGGGTAAGGCGCTCGGCATCTATGGCGCAGTGCTCGGGCTTGGAGCCATTGCGGGCCAGATCGCCGGGGGATTGCTGTTGAAGGCGGATTGGTGGGGGCTCGGCTGGAGGCTGGTGTTCCTCGTAAACCTTCCGGTCGGTCTCTTCGCTTTTGTCTTCGCGGTATGGATGCTGCGCGATTCGCGCTCCCCTCAGCGGACGAGAATGGACATCTGGGGCGTCGTCTTGCTGGCCGCAGGACTTGGCTTGTTCATCTATCCGCTCGCCGTCGGCAGGGAGGAAGGCTGGCCGGCTTGGATCTTCGTCAGCATTGCCGCGTCTGTGCCCGTTCTGGTCTGGTTTGTCCGCTACGAGAACGCACTTCTGCACCGGGGCGCATCGCCGCTGCTTCCGATTACGTTGTTCCGGAACCGTTCATTCCGCTTCGGCATGTTGATCTCGCTCGCATTCTACAGCGGCAACGCGGCGCTCTATCTCATCCTGTCGGTGTTCATGCAGAGCGGCCGGGGCGCGGAGCCGCTGCAGTCCGCGTACGCCTTCATTCCGCTCGCGGCAGGATACTTTGCGGCTTCCTTGCTTACGCCGCCGTTGAAGAAGCGTTGGGGCAACCGCGTCCTGCTCGCCGGAACGGTGCTTATGGCCGCCGGTTATCTCCTCCTCATCGAAGCGGTCGGCCGGCTTAACGGACTCGGCATCGGCGAGATGTTCATTCCGCTTCTGCTCGCGGGGCTCGGGCAGGGCGCGGTGGCTTCGCCCCTTATTCAGACGGTGCTTAGCGGGGTGCAGGGCGTTCATGCAGGAGCGGCGTCCGGCGTGCTCAGCACATTCATGCAAGTCGCGCAGGCGCTTGGCATCGCAGCCATCGGCACTTTCTACCAGTCGCTGCTGACGCATTTCGGAGCCGTTGATGGGGCGGGAGATGCCAGCGTCTCCACGCTGCAAGGGTCGCTTGCCGCGATTATCGCCCTCTCCGTGCTCACGTACTTGCTGCTGGCGATGCTGGGCCGCAAACCGCAACGGGCGAATCCGGAGAGTGTCGCGCAAGCGGCGGGAGTCGGAAACGCGGAGCGCTGACGATAAGCGGAAGAGCGGCTCTCTCCTTGCCGTCCCGCAGGGTGCGCAAACGCAGCGACGCCCACCGCGGGCTTGGAGAGGTGCCGCGTAAAACCGCCGTTCAGGACAATTTTGGATGGCTGCCGCCTAATTTCCGGTTGTTCGCCCTACCTTTTACCCTTATAATATGGCAGTACGGTAACTAACTAAAGCGATAAGCCTTTAGCGAATACGGAAATTGAGAGGTACAGGATGAAAACAATCGCGATATTAGGCAGCAGCGGGGGCAATTTGTTTAATTTGGGCGGCAAAGATCCCGAGAAGCTGATCGGAGAAATTATAGCCCAGACGGGCGGCGCCGATGCGGCCATCGGCGCGGTGCAATTTATTGCCGCGTCGGAGTCGATGGATACGGCCAAGGATGCGACGCCGGCCGCGCTGTACGGATGGGACCTGGACAAACGGGGCATCAAGAAGCTGTTCGAAGGGACGCTGAAGGAAACGAACGAAGCCGCGGCGGCGCTTGACGCCGAAATTGCGGAATCGATACAGGCCGGCCGGATCGACGGCTTGATCGTTATGAGCGCCGATCCCGAAGGGGCGAACCGGCAGTCCGTCGCGGCGGCGGCCGGGCGCAAGCTGCCGGTCGTCGGAACGGGCGGCACCTCGATGGCGCAAATCGCCGCCAAAGGCGCCAACGTCATCTCCGTGTCGGGTACGACGGGGACGACGAACCGGACGCGGGCGGTTTCTTTTGTCCAATCGCTTTGCAAGTTCTGGGGTCTTAAATATTATCCGGTGCTAGGCGGCGCTCCGGCCTCCGGAGCCGCGGCTCCCGGCAGCCCGTGGCGCAAAATCAGCCTGAAAGGCATCATGCAAGCTTCCTTGCCGGGCTTCATCGCCATGGCGATCGTGCTTGCCCTGAGCCAGATTCCGGCGCTTAAAGGGCTTAGCGAAGTGTTCGATCTGATGCTGAAGGCGCTGCCGGTCGTGCTGGCGGTCATTGCCGCGAAGCAGGTGTCCGACCTCGACGAGGTGTCGATCGTGGCGGGCGTAATCGCGGGCGCGCTGTCGGTCGAAGGCGGCATCATCGGCGGCATCGCCGGCGGCATCGGGGCGGGGCTGCTCGTCCGTTACTTGTTCGTGCAATGCGTGAAATGGCGTTTCCCGATGACGACGGTCAACATCGTGGCAGGCGGCATCGCGGGACTTATTTCCGGTCTTGTCATGTATTATCTGCTCGCGCCGCTGGCGCTTGAAATCGGGGAATGGATCAAAGAGATGATCAACCTCGCCATTTCCTTCAACCCGATCGTGGCGGGCGCCATTGCGGGCCTGCTCATCTGGCCGGCCATTATCGGCGGCGTATACCATGCGGCGATTTTGCCGATCGTGCTGCTCGAGATGGAGAAGACGGGCAACAGCTTCCTCGGCGCGGTCGATATGGTCGGCCTGGTAATGGTGTCCGCCGGCATTACGCTGGCCAACATCGTCGCGCCGCGGGATAAAGGAGAAGCGGCCGTTGCGGCGCCGGGCTTCCTGATTAACATGGGGTTCGGCACGTTCGTCGAGGCGGCTTATCCGTTTATGTTTTCGAACAAAACGGTGTTTGCCGGGGCGATCGTTTCCGGCGGCGTCGGCGGAGCGCTCGTCGGCCTGTTTAACGTCCGCGGCACCGCCTATGTGCCGTCGTTCATGGGACCGCTCCTGTCGAACAACGTGGCGGGCTTTGCGGCTTCGATGGCCGTTGCCTTGGTATTGGCGTTTATTATCACGGTTATCGCCAATAAAGCGGCCCGCGTCAAAGCGCGCGGACAGGCGGACATCGCCGCTTAACGGCGTACCGATTGCAATTATCTTCTACCCGGAAAGGTCGAGTTCAGAGGTAACCTTACCCCTGGACCCGGCCTTTTTTGATTTTTAGGAATCCGGGCGGCTTCGTCAATTTTAAGCGAGAAGTATCCGGGGGCCGAGCGGTTCATATGCCTCATGCAAGTGATTTAGAACTCCCTGACTATGCCCAATGGAATGGAGAAAGGGAATTCCCTTGCGAGCGAGTTTGGGCTTTAAGTTTCTGCTTCCGAAAGCCAATTGTCATGAAAGAAACTTAAAACCGCATGTTTGAAGCTGCAAGGGAACCCCTTTCGGAATGGAATGGCGGATATTTTTTAAGATCAATTACCCCTCGCCGCTAAACTGCTTCCGGTATTCGCCGGGGCGGACGCCTTCCTGCTTCTTGAACACCTTGCTGAAGTAGTTCTCGTCCCTGTAGCCGACCGATTCGGCGATTTGGGAGATGCGGAGCGGCGTGTTCCGCAGCAGCACCTTCGCTTTGTCGATGCGGATTCGGCTGAGGAAGTCGGACATCGTGACGCCGAACTCCTGCTTGAACTTGCGCGATATATATTCCCGGCTCAGGAAAAAATGCGACGCGATATCCTGCAGCGAAACTTCTTCCCGGTAATGGGCCTCCACGTAACGGGCGATGTCGTGAATGATATGGTTGTCCTTCGTATGAAGCGCCGCCAGCAGCCGGGAGGCGGCTTTCAGCCGGCCAAGCATCATCTCTCTCCACAGCGGCCAGGACAACAATCCTTCGCTGTCCAGCGGAAGCGGATACGCCCCGTTTTCCGTTTCCGGCGTTTCATCGTTTGCCGCCTCGGCGGCCCGGCCTTCGTTGCCGTCTTCCCACTGCTTCTGCAGCCAATCCCATTCGTCGTTCCACTCCGCAATGTTCTCCGGCGTGACGGACGGCTGCTGCTTCATCTCCTCCAGCCATTCGTCCGCTGCGGCCGCCATCTGCTCGTCCTTGCCGCCGAGCGCGGCCAGCCGCAGCTTGTCCGCCCGGCCGGACAGGCGCGGGAAGCGGGCAGGCTGCTCCCCGGCGTCCGCTGCGTGCAGCCGTTCGCCGCTCTCCAGCAGATTGCGGCGCCACAATGCGGCACGCGCCTCTTTATACGCTTTTCCGGCACCGTCCGGAAAAGGAAGGAAGCCGCTCAATCCCGCATGCAAGCGGCGCCGCAGCGCCAGCTCGAAGCCTTCGTTGATCCGGTCGAAAACGGCGCGGAACGGCATCTGTCGGTCCCAATACAGCAGAACGATTTCGCCGTAACGGTTCAAATGCTGAAAGGCGGTTCCTTTGTTTTTCAGCAGCTCGTTGCAGATATTCAGCACCATAAACGCCAGCAGCTGCCGGTCGCGCTGAAATTTCCCCAGCAGCCCGGCGTCGAGCTGCTCCAGGCTGATCAGCCCGACCTGCGCTTCGCCCGCCGTCTCCGGCATGCCGGCCTGGCCGCGCAGCAGCCCGACGGCCCGCTCCGTGCCGCCGTGGCCGGCTACCAGCTCGGACAGGAGCTTATCCGCGTAATGAGGCTTCATCTCGTTAACCTCGATCGACTGCCGGATTTGCGCGGCGCGTTTCTCCTCGTCCGACCGCCAAGCGTTAACCGCGCGGGCCAAAGCCTCGTTCAGCGCCTCCGGCTCCACCGGCTTCAGTATATAATCGACGCCGCCGCTGCGGATCGTATGGCGGATCAGCTCGAAATCGTCGTATCCGCTAATGACGAGCGCTTTGCATTCCGGCGCGTTGTCCCGGATCCACGTCAGCAGCTGGACGCCGTCCTTGCGCGGCATTTTCATATCGGTCATGACGATCTGCGGCGCATGCTCCCGGATCGCTTCCGCCGCCGCTTCGCCGTCCGACGCCTCGAGCACTTCCGTTATGCCGTTTCCTTCCCAATCCGACAGCAGCCGGATCGCGTCTCTTACATGCTTCTCGTCGTCTACAATGAGTGCTTTCATGACAAATCTCCTTTGGCTGGCGCTATTGTCGCAGGGAAGCTCAGCATTACCTTCACCCCATGCGGTTTCAAATTCTCGATGCGAAGCTCGGCGGTATCGTCGGTATACAGCTTAAGCCGCATCAGCACATTAAGCAATCCGATCGGCTCATCCTCGTTCCCGGAAGGCTCGCACCCTTCCGCAAGCCTGCCGCGAAGCTCAGCCAGCCGCTCTTCCGGAACGGGCGCGCCGTTGTTCCGCATCTCGACGGTCAGCCTGCCGTCCGGCGACAGCCGGCTCGAAAGCTGCAGCTCGCCGATGCCGTAGTCGGGATGCATGCCGTGCTTGAAATAGTTTTCGGCGAGCGGCTGCAGAATCATTTTGGGCACGTAAGCTTCCAGGCTCTCTTCATCGGCGTCCGTCGTGAAGCGGAACTGCTCCCCGAACCGCTCCTGCTGCAAGTCGAGGAACCGGTTCAGATGCTCGATCTCTTGGCGCAGCCGCACCATCGATTCGTTGTTCCGCATCGAATAGCGCATCAGATTGGCGAGCGACGAGAGCAGCTTGTACACGCGCGGCGCGTTATGCTGCAGCGCAAGCGTTCCGATCGATTGCAGCGAGTTGTACAGAAAATGCGGATTGATTTGCGCCTGCAGCATTTTCAGCTGGCTTGTCTTGTTGGCGAGCTCCAGCCGGTATTCCTTCAAAATCAGGTTGTTGATCCGGTCCATCATTTGCCGGAAGCTGCGGGCCAGCAAGCCGATCTCGTCCCGCGATTGAACGTCGATCTCGACGTCCATATTTCCCGCCTGAATTTGCTTCATATAGCCGGCCAGCTTGCGGATCGGGCTCGTAATGCGGATCGAAATGAGCAGCGTCCCGATAATGACGATGAGCATCGTAGCCAGCGCGATCGCCGCCGTAATGGTCGTCAGCCTCGTCGAGTTCCGGTAAAGCGTATCGTACGGGATCCGTTTCACGATCGTCCAGTCGGCGTAGGACGCATTCAGCTTGTCGTAGATATGAACGGCGTCTTCGTCGTCGAAATAGCCGCTCGGGCTGTCTCCCGCCTTTTGCAGCCCTTCCAGAATGTCCGCGTCGCCCAGCTTCTGCCCGATCATATTCTCGTCCCCGCTGTAAATCACTGTGCCGTCGCCGTCCAGTACATAAAGCTGCTCCCGGCCCGCTTCGAACAACTGGCGGACGATGTCCGCAATGCCGTCCAGCTTCACGTCGATGGCCAGCAGGCCGAGCCGCTCCTGCTTCGGCAGCCGGTTCACCGAGCGGTAAAACGTAAACACCTTCGTGTCGGGCGGGACTGCGGGAGTGTAGTTGAAGCCGTATCCGTGAATCGGATGGGGCGGCTCCGTGTACACGATGCGGGAATCCCCGTTCTCCGTGCCGGGATAAGGCTCGGTTCGCAGCTCCCGCCGCGGAGACGTGTTGGTGATCAGCGTCGATTGATTCGATAGAAGAGAGTGGAAGTAGAGCTGCACGATATCGTCATGCGAACCTTGCATGTTTTGCAGAGTCGCATAGATTTCGGCAATCGCCCGGTAGTCGTTGACGCCCAAGGACAGGTTGCGGATGAAGTTCGGATCCGTATAAACGGCCAAAGAAGTACGGTTAATCGCTTCGAGATAGTTGTCGAGGTTTGTTTTGCCCTGGAAAATAAGCCGGGCATTTTCTTCGATCGCCTGGTTTTTGCCCGTTTCCCGGGAAAAGGTGTAGGTAACGGCAAGCGAGACGGCCATCGGAATGACCGTGGCCGCGATCATAAACAGAAAGAGCTTGTTTCGGATGCTGCCGAGCTTCATGGCGGTAACACCTTTCCAATCGAAAATAGTCGTTCCTCGGCCGAAGGGGCCTACGAGAACAATATTTTACTCTTATCGGTTCAACATCGTCTATAGGAAATGTCGAATGCCGGCAGCATACTAAAAGAAAGACTAACGTTAATGACCTATCGAAGGAGGAAAACGGAATGTTACGCAAAAAAACCGCACAGGCCGTCCAGCAAATCGTCTTTACCGGACCGGCCATCGTGTTCTTTGTACTGATATTAGTCATTCCTTTTCTGCTGGGATTATATTACTCGTTTACGGATTGGAACGGCGTTACGGGCAAGGCGGGCTGGATCGGGCTCGACAACTACAAGCAAATTTTTGCCGGAGACGAGAAGTTTGCGAAAGCTTTCGGCTTTACGGTGAAATTTACGGTGCTTGGCGTCGTGCTGACGAACGTCATCGGCTTCGCCATCGCTTATTTGCTTACGAAGCCGCTGAAATTGCGCAACGGCCTCCGCACGGTGTTCTTCATGCCGAACGTCATCGGCGGGCTGCTGCTCGGCTTTATCTGGCAGTTTATATTCGTCAAGGGCTTCGCCGCGGTCGGACAAGCCACGGGAATCCCGTTCTTCAACCTGCCTTGGCTCGGCACGTCCAATACGGCGTTCTGGGCGATCATCATCGTATTCGTCTGGCAGACGGCCGGCTATCTGATGGTCATCTATATTTCGTCGCTGACGAACGTGCCGGCGGATATTCTGGAAGCGGCCGAAATCGACGGCGCATCGCGCGTGCAAGTGCTCCGCCATATTCTGATTCCGCTCGTTATGCCGGCGGTAACGGTCTGCCTGTTCCTGGCCATCTCGTGGTCGTTCAAAATGTTCGACCTGAACCTGTCGCTGACGAAAGGCGGGCCGTTCGGCTCGACCGAGTCGGTCGCGCTCAACATTTACAACGAGGCGTTCCTGAACAACCGTTACGGGCTGGGAACGGCGAAGGCGATCATCTTCTTCCTCGTCGTCGCGATCATTACGAGCCTGCAGGTGAAATTAACGAAGAGCAAGGAGGTCGAAGCTTAAATGGTAGGCTCCAAAAAATATACCGCCGGCACGCTCGTGACGGAAATCGTCATGATTGCGCTCGGTCTCGTGTTCCTCATTCCGTTTTATTTCCTGTTCGCCAACTCGGTCAAATCGTTCGCCGAAATATTGACGAACGCGGCCAGCTTCCCGACGGCCTTCGTCTGGAGCAACTACTCCCGCGCTTGGGACATTACGAACTTTCCGGCCGCTCTTCGCAACTCGCTTATCATTACGGTCGCGGCGAATCTCGTCATCGCGTTTGTCAGCGCGATGACCGCTTACCGGATGGTGCGGCATAATACCCGTTTCAACCGGCTCATGTTCGGGTTGTTCGTGGCGGCGATGGTCATTCCGTTCCAATCGATCATGATTCCGCTCATGAAAGTGGCGAATACGTTCAACCTGCTCAACTCGATACCGGGCCTCGTGCTCACGTATTTGGGCTTCGGCCTGCCGCTGTCGGTGTTTCTGTTCCACGGCTTCGTCAAGTCGATTCCGCTGGAGATCGAAGAAGCGGCCCGCGTCGACGGGACGAACGCGTACGGCGTTTTCTTCCGGATCGTGCTCCCGCTCATGAAGCCGATGATCGTGACCGTTATTATTTTGAACACGCTGTGGATATGGAACGACTACTTGCTGCCTTCGCTTATGCTGCAGTCGGCGTCGCTGCGCACCATTCCGATCGCGACGTTCGCCTTCTTCGGCCAATTCACGAAGCAGTGGGATTTGGCGCTGCCGGCGCTTACGCTTGGCGTTCTGCCGATCATCGTCTTTTTCCTGGCGATGCAAAAATATATCGTCGAAGGGATTACGCAAGGGGCGGTTAAAGGATAATCGTTATAATAAACGATAGGGTTTCGGAACGATGTCAATTTCGTCTTCCTAATTGTTCAATATACAACCTGCAATAACGAATGAAACCGCTCTATAATGTGAAAGAAAGCGATACCAACTGTAATCATACCGTTCACTTAAACGAAAAAAAAGGGGATGTTTGGCAAATGAAAAAATCAGCATGGCTTTCTTTCCTGCTTCTTCTCGCTTTGACGGTCGTACTCGCCGGCTGCGGCGGCGGCAACGCGGGAGGCTCGCCGGAAGGCGGCGAATCCGCTTCGGGCGGCGAGACGAAAACGATTAAAATTTTCCAATTCAAAGTAGAAATCGCCGAAGCGCTCAACAAGCTGAAAGCGGAATATGAAGCTTCCCATCCGGGCGTTAAGCTGGATATTCAGACGGTCGGCGGCGGTTCGGACTACGGCGCGGCGCTGCAAGCGAAATTCGCGGGCGGCGACGAGCCGGACATTTTCAACGTTGGCGGTCAATCCGATCTGGACAACTGGATCGGCAGCCTCGAGGATCTGTCGAACGAGCCTTGGGCTTCCGACGTCATCGACGTGGCGAAAGAGCCGCTTACCCGCGACGGCAAGCTGTACGGCCAGCCGATGAACATCGAAGGCTACGGTTTTATTTACAATAAGGATCTGTTCGCGAAAGCGGGCATTACGGAAGTGCCGAAGACGCTGTCCGAGCTCGAAGCGGCGGCGGAGAAGCTGAAAGCGGCCGGCATTACGCCGTTCGTCAACGGCTATCAGGAGCTGTGGGTGCTCGGCAACCATCTGCTGAACGTTCCGTTCGCCCACCAAGAGGACCCGGCGGCGTTCATTCAAGGCTTGAACGACGGCACCTCCAAGCTCGCCGGCAATCAGGCGTTCGAAGAGTGGGTGAAGCTGTTCGACCTGACGCTGAAATACGGCAACAACAACCCGCTGACCACGGACTACAATACGGAAATGGCGATGTTCGCGAGCGGCGAAGCGGCGATTACGCAGCAGGGCAACTGGACGCAGCCGATGATCGACGGCATTAACCCGAATCTGAACCTCGGCATGATGCCGATGCCGATCAACGACGATGCGGCTGCCAACGACAAAATTTACGTAGGCGTTCCGAACTACTGGGTTATTAACAAAAACTCGCCTGTCAAAGAAGAGGCGAAAGAGTTCTTGAACTGGCTGGCTACGACGAAGGAAGGCCAGCGCTACATCACGGAAGAATTCAAGTTTATCCCGGCTTTCAAGAGCGTAGACACGACAAGCGACGTGCTTGGCGACCTCGGCGCGGCGGTGCTGGAATACAGCCAAGCCGGCAAGTCGCTCAGCTGGAACTTCAACAGCTTCCCGAGCGGCGGCTTTAACGAGTTCGCGAGCCAGATGCAGGGCTATATCGCCGGAAATACCGACGCGGCGGGCATGTTCGAAGCCATCCAGCAGGCATGGGACAATCTGAAGGCGAAGTAAAGCGCCGGACTAACGTTTAAGCCGAGACGACTTGGTCGTCCTGGCGAAGACCGAGCCGTTTTCGGCGCGAAAACCAAGAATAGAAACAAGATGGCTGTCTTTCGGGACAGCCATCTGCATGGAGGGAAAACCATATGGAAGGCAGCGAAGCGATACATCCCGATAAATCGGCGGAAAGCGGCGCGTTGGAGGCGCGGGTGACGACCGGCCCGTTCCGGAAGCTGGAGAAGGACGGAGAAGCCTATATCGTCAGAGGCGAGACGGGCTGCCTTGCTTTCCGCTTCTTGACCGACGATCTGTTCCGTATCGTCGCGTTCCGCGGAGAGGCTCCGGATTGGCGGACGACGCCGGCCGTCGAAGAACCGCAAGGCGGTCCCGGCGCGCTGACCGTAGAGGAAACGGAGGACGCCGTACGGTTCGCGACCGGATCGGTAGCCGTTATCGTGGACAAAAGCGATCTGGCCGTAACCGTAACGAATCCGGAAGGCGGGCGGATCATGCGCCAGGAGCCGGTGCAATGGAACGGCAAGGCGGGAGTCGGCGCGGCGTACGCGATGGCGGAGGAGACGCATTTTTACGGGCTGGGGGAAAAAACCGGCTTTCTCGACAAGCGCGGCGAGAAGTACACGAACTGGAATACCGACGTTTACGCGCCGCATGTGCCGGAGATCGAGGCGCTGTATCAATCGATTCCGTTCGTTATTCCGGCGGCCGGCGGAAACGGCTACGGCTTGTTTCTGGACAACCCGGGCCGTACGGATTTCGATATGCGGTCGGAAGCGGACCGTTTTACGATCGGCTGCTCCACGGGTTCGTTCAGCCTTTATTTCATAAACGGGCCGTCGCTGAAGCAGATTGTGTCGCGGTACACGGCGCTGACGGGAAGAATGGAGCTGCCGCCGAAATGGGCGCTCGGCTACCATCAATCCCGCTACAGCTACATGACGCAGCAGGAAGTGCTGGAGCTGGCCCGGACGTTCCGCGAGAAGCACATTCCGTGCGACGTTATTTATCTCGACATTCATTATATGGACGAATATCGGGTATTCACCTTCGATCCGGCGCGGTTCCCCGATCCGGAAGGAATGATGCGCGAGCTTCGCGAGCTTGGCGTCCGCATCGTGCCGATCGTCGACCCGGGCGTCAAGAAGGACGCGAAGTATCCGATTTACCAAGAAGGCGTGCGGGGCGACCATTTTTGCCGGAAGCTGGAGGGCGACATCTACTTCGGCGACGTATGGCCGGGCACGAGCGCTTTCCCGGATTTCACGGAGGAGCGCACGGCGAAATGGTGGGGCGAGAAGCACGAGTTCTATACGAAGCTCGGCATCTCCGGCATTTGGAACGACATGAACGAGCCGGCGCTGTTTAACGAGTCGAAAACGATGGACCTCGACGTCATCCACCGCAATAACGGGAATCCGCTGACGCATGAGGAGCTGCACAATCTGTACGGCATGCTGATGTCGAAGGCGACTTATGAAGGGCTGGCCGAGCGGCTGGGTGGGCAGCGCCCGTTTGTCCTGACGCGGGCCGGTTATGCGGGAATTCAGCGCTACGCCGCCGTCTGGACGGGCGACAACCGCAGCTTCTGGGAGCATATGGCGCTTGCCGTCCCGATGGTGCTGAACATGGGCCTCTCCGGCATTCCGTTCGCCGGTCCGGACGTAGGCGGCTTCGCGCATCATACGTCGGGGCAGCTGCTGGCGCGCTGGACGCAGATGGGCGTATTTTTCCCGTATTTGCGCAACCATTCGGCCATTCAGACGGTTCGGCAGGAGCCGTGGTCGTTCGGCCCGGAGGTGGAAGCGATCGTCCGCGAATACGTCGGCATGCGCTACCGCTGGATGCCGCATCTGTACAACCTGTTCCGGGATGCGGCGGAAACCGGCTTGCCGGTCATGCGACCGCTGCTGCTGGAATATCCGGCCGACCCGAACGTGGCGAACTTGTCCGACCAGTTCCTGCTCGGCGAGGACGTATTGGTCGCGCCGGTATTCCGTCCGGACACGGACTATCGCGCCGTCTATTTGCCGGAAGGCGTCTGGATCGACTATTGGACGGGCGAAGCGCTTGAAGGCGGCCGGCATATTCTGGCCCATGCGCCGCTGGAGAAGCTGCCGCTGTATATCCGCAAGGGCGCGGTGATCGCCGAAGGGCCGCTTAAGCAGCATGCGGACGATCCGGTTCGGGAGTACGCCGAATTCAACGTGTACGGCGCTTCCGCCGCAGCCGATTTCCGTGCGGATTATGCGTTGTACGAGGACGACGGCACGAGCTTCGCTTATCGGGAAGGCGAGTTCGACGTGCTGCGGGCGAACGCGGCGGGAACCGGCGCAGGCTTGACGCTGTCCTGGTCGTACGAGAATGGGTGCCGGATCGCGGCGAACCGCAAGACGGTCCGGTTCCGGCTGCGCTACCCGGACTTCGCGCTTGGAGGCGCGGCAGTGGAAGGGCTTGCCGCGATTACGCCGGAGCAGCTGGCGTCGGGTGCAATCGGCTATATAGTCGATACGGCCTGCGGCGAGCTGATCGTTCAGGCAGCGGATGCGCCGCAAGGCGGCCGGCTGGCGGTACGGATCGGGTAATATTAGAAAATAAAAAAACGGCTTTGATCGCTTGCTTTATGGCGACCAAAGCCGTTTTAGTTGTTATTAGAGGGCTTATTTAAAACGGACTCTTCGACAAGTCATTAGTCCGTTCATTAGGCCAGAATGGCTCGCACGTATGTAACGACTTGCTGATAGAACACGGATGTTGGGTCAATGCGACCAACAACTACTGCATCTCTCCCATTCAAGTCAATCGGGCGCATATGGTTCGGAAGGGCAAATCCCAAAGAGTTCCTTCCATTCTGGTTTCCCTGCCAAAGCTACTTATCTTTATAAAGGAGACATTACCAAGCATAGGCTTCGGGCGCTTCGCCTCCTGGCCCCGGAAAGATGCTGTTTAACTCTTTCATGACCTCTTCGCTTAGTTGTATTTCAACCGCCCGCAAGGTATCCCTCAACTGTTCAACGGTTCGCGGTCCGATAATCGGAGCCGTTACGGCAGGATTGGCTAGCGTCCAAGCCAATGCGACGTTGGCTTCCGACTCTCCGAGCTTACGGCACAATTCGGAGAATCTTTCGAGTTTTGCGCGATATTTTTCTATCCGCTCCTTAAGAGCAGAGGTTCTAATCCCTTTCTCGGAAGATAGCGCTCGGCCACCGAGCAATCCTCCGGCCAGCGGACTCCAAGGAATGATACCCAGCCCCAAGTCTTGGGCAGCGGGCAACACTTCCAGTTCAGGCAGTCGCTCAAGCAAGTTGTATTTATGTTGTTCACTAATGAGTCCCATAAAATGACGTTCTTTAGCAGCAGCCTGAGCCTTGACCAGATGCCACCCTGCAAAGTTGCTGGATCCGATATAATCGACTTTGCCGGCTCGAACGAGGCCTTCAAATGCTTCCCAAACTTCCTCCCAAGTCGTTCGCCGGTCGATGTGGTGCATCTGATACAACTCTATATGGTCGGTCTGCAATCGACGCAGGGAACCTTCCAAGTGGCGTCTGATTTTGTAAAGCGACAACCCCCGTACGTCGTTAGGACCGTCCAGTGGATTGGCAATGGGCTCATACACTTTTGTGGCTAGCACAATTTTTTCCCGACGCTGCCCGCCTTGCGCGAACCACCGGCCGATAATCGTTTCTGTCCGTCCCGCATTTTCTCCCCAGCCGTAAACGTTCGCCGTATCAAAAAAGTTTAGGCCTGCATCAAGCGCTTCATCCATGATACGAAACGCCGTCCGCTCGTCTGTATCAACACCAAAATTCATCGTACCTAGACATAGTCGACTGATGCGAAGTCCCGACCTTCCCAAATAAGTGTACTCCATTTTCCATCCTCCAGTTCTTTAGATTTTCAATTAGCGCCTTGAACATGACCGCCCTCGCCCCGGCTACCATCCTCCTTTCGGTTGAGTTACAATTTATAAGACGAATTATTGCAAACGCGGACGCAATAAATTTGCAAAAGGAGTGGATCGGATGACAAGGGCGGATGACCGTTTGAGTGATCTGTATGAAACCGTCCGATATTATGTTGCACGGCGCGTGAGTTGCGCGGCTGCCATTGAAGATATCGTACAAACCACGTTCCTTAAAGCTTATGGCAATTTAGACAAATTGACGGATGCAAGCAAGCTGTTACCGTGGCTGCTCCGCATCGCCCGAAATTGTACGGTCGACTACTATAGGACGCGGGTCTCTACCATGTACTCGCTAGATGAAATGGAGAGGCCGTCATTGTCTCAGGTGGAGACGGAGGCTGATTTAAACACTGGTCAACTTGAAGTCTATGCTTGCATGCGCGAGGCGATTCAACAATTACCTCATTCTGATCGAGAAGCGCTAACTCTTCAGTTGAACGGCTTGTCGGTAACTCAAATCAGTGAACGGTTAGGTCTCACGAAATCGGGCGCTAAGTCGCGAATCCAACGGGCAAGGGGACGTTTAAAGCGAAAAATGACAGGATGCTGTCATATTGAAACCGACCGTTATGGCAATATTATTGATTTTGTCGTAAAAAAGAGATCGATAAATTAACGAACGAATGCAATTGAACGGCAACGAAATAAGTTTATTCAAAAACACCTTCAAAAGAATCCGTCCGCATCTTAAGCTGCGGAGGACAATTTTGGAGGTGTTTTTGCGTTGCCGGCAATAGTTAGCTACCCCCCGGAAACCAAAATGAAAGCGCCTTATGCCATACGTCTTATTTCCGATTGAAACAATTTCGATACATGTATGGTTTAAACTGAATAGGGAAAGGCAATACCGCTTCTGAAGCGAGGTTAAGCGGAGGGGAACAGATGGAACGCAGATTGCTGGTCGTAGACGACGAGGCGAGCATCGTAAACGCGATCGCATACGCTTTTCGAAGGGAAGGGTACCGGGTCGAAACGGCATTCGACGGTGAAGAGGCGCTGGCGAAAGCGGCGGATTTCCGGCCGCATGTCATCGTCCTGGACGTCATGATGCCGAAGCTGAACGGCTACGACGTTTGCCGGCGGCTCGAGAACCGCAAAGGCGTCGGCATTATTTTGCTGACGGTCAAAAACGATATCGTGGACAAGGTGCTGGGCCTCGAGCTCGGCGCGGATGATTATATGACCAAACCGTTCGACCTGCGCGAGCTGACGGCGCGGGTGAAGGCGCTTATGCGCCGGGTGGAGAAGCTGGCCGAAGCGGCGGAGCCGGCGGACGTGATCGCGCTCGGCGACGTGCGCATCGGCGTCAAGCAGCGCTCGCTGCATGTCCGCGGCGAAGCCGTCGAGCTGACGCCGAAGGAATTCGACCTTGCCGCCCTCCTGCTCGGCCATCCGGACCGGGTTTATACGCGGGAGGAGCTGCTGGAGCTCGTATGGGGAATGGAGTACGCCGGGGGGACGCGAACCGTCGACATTCACATTCAGCGGCTGCGGAAAAAGCTCGGCGACACCCGGCAGGAGCTGCTACAGACGGTGTACGGCGTCGGGTACAAAGCTTCGGGTGAGCGGCCATGAGAAGCTTGAAGCTGAAAATGGGCCTTGTGCTGGCTGCCTTGCTTATTATGACGGTCGCCATTCTGAGCGTGCTCGTGCTGCGCGGCTTAAACGTCAACCAGCAGCTTCAGATCGAGGAGATGCTGGCGAAGCAAAGCCGGATCGCGTCCCAATACGTCCGGCAAAGCTACGTCACCGGCGAAGAACGGCTGCCGGCCGAAACGTTCATGGCGCATAACAGCCAGCGGATGGCGCTTTATTTGTCCATGCTGACCGGTCTGCCCATCGCTTTATACGATGCAAGCGGCAAGGAGACGGGCAGCTCTCTGGCGAGGCCGCCCGCGGATTCCATGTCCGATACGCTCGCTTATGCGCTGAGCGGCAAGATCGCCTATCAAAGCTCGGGCAATACGATTATGTACTTCGCCCCGATCCGGGCGGAGGATGAAATGCTCGGCGTTGTCCGGTTTCAATATTCGACGGCCAGGGAGCGGGCGTTCGCCGCGGAAATTCGGGATTTGTTCGAGGCGGCGGGGCTGATCGCGCTGGCGGCCGGTTTTGCGCTGGGGTACGGTTATTTTTACCGGCTGGCAGCGGTCATTACGAAGCTTAGGCTCGCCTCCAAGGATATCCGCGAAGGGCGTTATTTGAAGGAGCCGCCGGTGCGGCGGCGCGACGAGCTCGGGGATCTCGGCAGGGACGTCTATTATATGAGCGATTCGATCGAAAGGAACATTTCGGCGATGCGGGAGGAGCAGCGGAAGCTGGAGCTGGCGATCCGCAAGCTTCAGGAGCTGGAGAAGCAGCAGAAGCAGTTCATCGGCAACATCAGCCATGAATTCAAAACGCCGCTGACGGCGATCAAAGCTTACATCGAGCTGCTGTCGATGTACCGGGACGATCCGAAGCTGACGGACGAGGCGATCGAAAGCATGGGCAAGGAGACGGAGCGGCTTTACGAAATGGTCGATAAAGTGCTTCGGCTTGCCGCGCTGGAGAAATACGACTTCGAGCAGCAGGCCGAAACTGTCCGCCTGGACGAGCTGCTGCACGATCTGGGAAGCAGAATGCGCGGCAAGGCCGCCAAGTTCGACCTGACGCTTCGCGTCGAAGCCGAGCCGGCTGCCGTATGGGCGGACCGCGAAAGCTTGATTCATATTTTCGTCAACTTAATCGATAATGCCATTAAATATAACGCGCCGGGCGGCACCATAACCGTTCGGGCGAGAAACAGGGGGAGCTTTGCGGAAATCGAGGTCGAGGATACGGGCATTGGCATTCCGGGGGAAGCGCAGGTTAACGTATTCGAACCGTTCTATACGGTAAACAAGGACCGCTCCAGACAGTCGGGCGGAACCGGTCTCGGTCTGCCGCTCGCCAAGCGGTTGACGGAGGCGCAAGGCGGGACGATCGAGCTGGCCGCCTCGTCAGCGGCCGGGACGCTGTTCCGCGTCCGCTTGCCGGCAAGAGAGCGGCGGTCCGGCCGCTTGGAGTGACTTCGATAGAACTTTTTCCGCAACCGTTTTTTTTACAACCCAGATACAAGTTCGAAACATTCGGAGACGGCCGCGATACAATCGCGGTTTAAGATAAAACCATCAACGAAAGAGAGGGGAAATCAAACGATGAACAAATTCAAACTGACGGCCGGCGCGGCGGCCTTGTGCTGCACGGCGATGCTGGCTTCGGCATGCACCTTCGGCGGAGGGACGGGAGAACAGCCGGAGAGGGAGACGATTCAGAAACCGGATAAAACGATTACCGTCATTAACGAAACGCCGCCGGCGGCGTCCGTAACGGTCAGCAACATCGCGACGGTCGAGGATGCCCGGGGCATGAACTTCCTGGACGACGAACGGATCGTCTTCTCCAGGAAAAACACCGGCGTACCGCCGCAGCCGGTCGAAGGGGAGGAAGTTTATCCGAACAATCTGTACGTTTACGATCTGGCGGGCAAAACGTCGGAGCTGCTGGTTGAAGATCAGCAAAACCTGGGCTTCTCGGTGCTGTCGCCGGACGGCAAGCATCTGTTCTACAAAATGACGGAGGAAGCCACCGCGTTCGGCCGGATCCTCGACCTTGCGACGATGAAGTCCGTCAATCTGGACATCGAAGAGCCGATTGACTTGAACGGGGGCCAATGGATCGACGACTCTCATGTGCTGGTCAGCACGCTGTTCGGCAAAGTCGTCGTCGCCGACCTTTCCGGCAAGACGGAAACCGTGCTGGAGCCGGGCGGGGTGCTGCTCGGCGCGGCCGCAGGGGACGGCGGCATCTACTACATTCAAGGCGGCGACAACCGGGAGCTTTATTTTGTCGCAGACGAAGAAGGCGCGCAGCCGGAAAAAATCGCGGAAGGCGTGGAATGGATCATTCCTTCTCCGGACCGGAAGCAGCTGGCGATGGTCAAAGTGACGTCGGAAACGGAACGGACGTTGTCCGTCATCGACCGGAAAGGACAGAAGCTGCTCGATATCGAAAAAGGCACGCAAATTTTCGGCACCAGCTGGTCGCCGGACGGAACGAAGCTGGCGTACAGCTTAACGTCCGAAACGGGCGGCGACAACGGCGTGTTCGTAGCCGACTCGCTTACGGGCGAGAAGACAGGCGTGCTGGTCGGCCAAGCGTCCGATACGGTCGCTTGGTCCCCGTCGGGCAAGAAGCTGCTCGCCTCGGTGTTCGAGAACGACCGGTTCGTGACGTCTGTGATTACGCTGCAATAAATGAAAGCAAGGCCCGAGCAGGGGCCGCGCTTGCCTGATCTGCAACAGCCCCGGCCGCTCGTGAAGCGGACGGGGCTGTTGTTATGTCCGGACGCGCCCAAAAAGCCGCCTGCGGGCAGCGAAGGCTGCGGCGCAGGCGGCCGAGGCTCGGCGGCCCGGATTATTGGGCGGCCATGCCGCCGTCGACGGTGTAGAGGGAACCCGTGACGAACGACGCTTCGTCGGACAGCAGGAAGTTCATGACCGCTGCGACTTCTTCCGGCTCGCCGTAACGGCCGAGCGGAGTAGCCGCTTCGTTCGCTTTTTTGTACTCGTCGACAGTGCCGGAGTTTTGCTCGATTTGCCGCATCATGCGGGTGTTGATCGTGCCCGGCAGCACGGCGTTGACGCGGATGCCGAACGGCGCCAGCTCGTTGGCCGCGACGCGGGTCAAGCCGATGACGGCATGCTTGGACATGATGTAAGGCGACATGCCCGGAGCACCCATCAGTCCGGCAAGCGAAGAGGTGTTCAGAATCGCGCCGGATCGTTGTTTCTTCATGACCGGAATGACGTAATGCAGGCCTAGGAATACGCCGCGCACGTTCACGTTGTAGACGAGGTCGAGCGCTTGGACGCTTTGGTCCTCGATCATGGCCATAGGGCCTTCGATGCCGGCGTTGTTGGCGAAATAATCGATCGTGCCGAATTTCTCGACCGCTTTGTCGACGTAGCTTTGCACGTCTTCTTCTTTGGATACGTCCGCCGCTACCGCAAGCGAGTTGGAATCGTTCAGTCCAAGTTCCCGAATGACGGCTTGAACCGCTTCTTCCTTCAGGTCGACGAGCACCAGATTCAGCTTCCGTTCGGCAAGGCGGCGGGCAAGCTCTTTGCCGATGCCGCCCGCAGCGCCCGTAATAACCGCTGTTTTAGCCATATCTATTCGCTTCCTTCTTTGTAAATATGAATGGATTTGAAACCGGGTTTCATTTTATTGAGCTCATGTTTAGTGTAGTCCTCCCCGGCCGCATCCTCAATCATCAAAGAGCGCGACAATGTCAGCTAATCAACAGCATAGGGGCGGATGTTGACGGATCCAGAACATAACGGACAAAACGGGCCTTGCTGTTTACAATCCCGATAAGGCTATCGTTTCCGCGATTTCTGCTGCTTGCCCCGCGTATCGTTGGCGAGCTTGTCGCCGTATTGGTCCAACCGGGACGGGCTGGCGGCCGGTCCGTCGTTGTCCGGCTTGTTGTTGCGTCCTGTCATGCTTATCACCTCCAACGCTTAAGATGGGCGAAACGGCCGTCGTTCATACCGGACCGTAAGCGGTTTCTATCTTCCCTCGCGGTAAGTTATAATTGAAGCATACAGGCAAAGACAAGGAGGGCGGTTCGATTGAAAGCCGAAACGCAGCTGGACCGAAGGGCGAGAAGATCCCGGCAGGCGATCAAATCCGCCTTCGTTGCGCTCGTCCTGGAGAAGGGCTACGACGCGGTGACCGTCATGGACGTGGCGGAGCGGGCCGACTATAATAGAGGCACTTTTTATAAGCATTTTATGGGCAAGGAAGAGCTGCTCAAGGAAATCCGCGACGATTTCCTGGCGGCGGTCTCGGACGCGCTTCTGGATCCCTATCCCGGATTGGAGCGGATCGAGGCCGACCGGATCTTTCCGTCGACGCTGCTGCTGTTCGAGCTGATCGAGAAGCGGAAGGACGAATTCAAGGCGCTGCTTACGGCGGACAAAGGGATGGGCATAGAGCTGATGAACGCGCTGCGCCGGTCGATGAAGGACGATATGCGCATCGAGCTGGAGCATCGGGAACCGCCGGTCGATTACGAGATTATGCTCAGCTATCAGCTGTCCGCGACGGTCGGCGTCATTATGTATTGGGCGGAGACGAACTTCAAATACTCGGCGCGCTATATGGCCGAGCAGCTTTTTGCCTTGAACAGGAACAAGATGAAATCGATCGAATTCACCCACAAACCGGAGTAACGCGCCGGGCAATCACGGCGAAGGGAGCGAGCGAGATGGCGCTTTTTCACTATAATCCGGACGGTCCTTCGCGGGACAATCCCGCCATGTACCTGCACTACTGGGGCAAGGAGGATTGCGTGCCGGGCCATGCCGTAGGGCCGCTTATCCGCGATCATTACAAAGTCCATTTCGTTCATAAAGGAATAGGAAGGGTGCGGGCGGGCGATTCGATTTACGAGCTGACGGCCGGGCAAGGCTTTTTTATTTATCCCCATGTCGTCACGTATTATGAGGCCGACCGGGACGAGCCGTGGACGTATTCGTGGATCGGCTTTCAAGGGGACGAGGTCGAGCGGGCGCTGTCGCGGACTTCGTTGACGGCGGAAAGGCCGGTATTCCCGATGGATGTGAGGCTGATGCCCGCCTTGTATGAACGAATGTCCGAGATTGAATCGGATGAACGAAGCGCGGGCTTATATTTGCAAGCGCTGCTATACGAATTTCTAGCGGTGCTGACGACGGTCGCCCCGCTTCACGATACCGGCCGCTCGCACCCGCGGAAGCAGGACGTCTACGTCCATCAGAGCCTCGAATTTATCCATACGCATTACGGCGAGGATCTGTCCGTCAGCCAGCTGGCGCGGACGCTGGGGCTTGACCGCAAATATTTATCGGCGATCTTCAAGGCGTCGGTCGGCGTGCCGCCCCAGCAATATTTGCTTCGATACCGGATGGACAAAGCTTGCGAGCTGCTGGCGGAAGGCAAGTATACCGTAGGCGAAGTCGCCCGCTCCGTCGGCTACCGGGATGCGCTGCTGTTCTCCCGCATGTTCCGGAAGGCGAAGGGCGTTCCGCCGAAGGAGTACCGCCCCTTGGAGGCAGCGGGAAGACATTAATCCATATAATTCTTCCATTCTGATATAGGCCGGGCTTACGGTTGGAGCTACAATGGAGCTATCCGAAACAGAAGGAGGAGACAAGCGGTGACGTATAAAGCAGACGATCAACGATACGACAAGATGACATATAACCGAAGCGGAAGAAGCGGCCTCAAGCTGCCGGCGATTTCGCTCGGCTTGTGGCATAATTTCGGCGGCATCAATACGCTGGAGAACGGCAGGGCGATGGTGCGCCGAGCGTTCGACCTCGGCATCACCCACTTTGATATCGCCAATAACTACGGTCCGCCTCCGGGCTCCGCGGAGGAGATGTTCGCCGATATTTTGCGCAAGGATATGGCGCCGTACCGGGACGAAATGATCGTCTCGACCAAAGCGGGCTACTACATGTGGCCGGGACCGTACGGGGATTGGGGCTCGAAGAAATATCTCGTGTCGAGCCTCGATCAAAGCTTGAAGCGGCTTGGGCTCGACTATGTGGACATCTTCTATCATCACCGTCCGGACCCGAACACGCCGCTCGAGGAAACGATGACGGCGCTCGATCTGATCGTGCGCCAAGGCAAAGCGCTGTATGTCGGCTTGTCCAACTACAGTCCCGAACAGACGAAGGAAGCTTCGCGCATCCTGAAGCAATTGGGCACGCCTTGCCTGATTCACCAGCCGAGATACTCCATGCTGGACCGCCGGATCGAGGACGGACTCCAGGACGTGCTGGACGAAGAAGGTATCGGCTCCATCGTCTTCTCCCCGCTGGCCGGCGGCATTCTGACCGACCGCTACCTGAACGGCATCGCCCCGGATTCGCGTGCGGGGGGGCCGAGCGTATTCCTTCGCCCGGAAGACATTACGGACGAGGTGATCGGCAAGGTCAAGAGCCTGAACGAATTGGCCGCGGAGCGCGGGCAGAAGCTGTCGCAGATGGCGCTGGCCTGGGTGCTGCGCAAAGGACGCGTCACATCGGCGCTGATCGGCGCGAGCCGCGTCAGCCAAATCGAGGATGCCGTCGGCGCGCTGGCCGCTCCCGATTTCAGCGACGAGGAGCTTGCCGCGATCGACCGAATCCTGCAATAAGGCTTCCTTTTCGGGATGGAACGAAGCGGCTTTGGTCCGCCAACATAACCGTTTTGCCGCGTTACGGCGCGGCAGAGCGGTTTTTTGCGTTCTCAGGAATGCGCCGGGCGGTCTCTTCTAAAAATAAAAAGGTTTAACCGTTCTTTCTTGAAGCAGGAGGGCGAAGCTGCCTCCGACGCAGGCTGGGAATTGCAGGGCGGTCATTGACAACGCCGGAATCTGTGGTTGAATGATAAATACTGCAAGTGAAGTCGAAATTTCGCGAAGATTTGCGTTCGGGAGGACATTATGTACAAGCTGCTGCTCGTGGACGACGAGCCCGAAGTGACGGAAGGATTGACGGTCGAGATCGATTGGGAACGGCTTGGCTTTACGGAAGTGCAGACGGCGGGGAACGGCAGGGAAGCGATGGAGCTGTTCGAGAAGCTGGAGCCCGACGTGCTGATTACCGATATCAGCATGCCGTTCATGAACGGAATGGAACTGACGGAGTGGGTCAAAAGAACGTATCCGATTACCCGCATTATACTGCTGACCGGGTATGACGAATTTGAATACGCCAAGCAGGCGATCAGCCTTCAGGTGGACGATTATGTGCTGAAGCCGTTCTCCGGCAGCCAGCTGACGGAAACGGTTGCGCGGGTCGTCCGGCGCATGGACGAGGAGAGGGAGAAGCGCAGCAACGTGAAGCTGCTCGAGGAGCATTACCGGCTTACGCTGCCGCTTGTCCGCGAGAAGTTTCTGTCTTCGCTCGTTACGCGGCAGCAGCCGCTCGCCGCCATTCAAGACAAGGCGGACAAATTCGGCCTGAAGCTGGAGGGTGAAGGCTATCTCGTCTCCGTGATCGCAATCTACCATTCCGACTCGGAAGGAGAGCCGGGAGAGCCCGGGGAGCATGAGCCCGGCCATTCGCTGGCCGCGAGCGGCGATCTCGATTTGAAGCTGTTCTCGGTGCTGAACGTCGCGGAAGAAATATGGGAGCGGGATGGACGGGGCAAGGCGTTCATCCATCAGGACCGTGTCGTGTTATTGACGGTCAGCCGCCATGCGGATGCCGCCGGGGCGATGGACGAGACGCTCCCTACGCTTCAAGAAATTATGCAGAGCATCGAGCGGTTTCTGAGGCTGCCGGTCAGCATCGGCGTCGGCCGGTTCATCACGGAGATCGGCAGCCTGAAATACGCGTACGAATCGGCGTCGATGGCGCTCGATTACCGGCGCATTCTCGGCGGTAACCGGATTATTTGCATTACCGATATGGAAGAGCAGGTTCACGAGAAGCTGATTTTCGACGAAGCGAAGGAGCAGCTGCTGCTCAAAACCGTGAAGCTCGGCACGGAGAAGGAACTGGAGGAGCTTGTCGACCGGCTGTTTGACGATATCGCGCGAACGAACGCGCCGATGCGCGAGGTACAGCTTTATATGCTGGAGATGATTACGGCGATCATGAAATTTACGAAAGGGACGGAAGGCGGCGGCATGGACGAGCTGATCGGCGCGGGATCGGGCATTTTGTACGAATACGAGAAGCTGAATAGCCTGGACGAGACGAAGGCTTGGTTCGGCGAGCTGTGCGCCAAAGTCCGCAGCCGCATCGCAAGCCGGCGCCAGAATTCGTACAAGCGGATCGTGGAAGAGGCGATCGCTTATACGAAGGAGCACTACGGCGACAGCGAGCTGTCGATTGCCAAGCTGTGCCAGCATCTGCATATTAGCTCCGGTTATTTCAGCACGCTGTTCAAACGGGAGCTGAAGGTCACTTACGGATCCTATTTGCTTCAAATCCGGATGGAGGCGGCCAAGGAGCTGCTCCGGACGACGGATTTGAAGACGTTTGAAATCGCCGACAAGGTCGGCTTTGCCGATCCGGGCTACTTCAGCTTGTGCTTCAAGAAGTACGCCGGCGTTTCGGCCAAGGAATACAGAAACGGGCAGGCGGAATCGGCCACATGATGCGCAATAAAAGCATTCAGTTTATTTTGGCGGTATCGTTTACGTTATTTTCCGTTTTTATCATCGTGGCGGTCAGTGCGGTGCTGTACGGACGTTTCTCGGCGACGGCCGAGGAGAATGCCGTCCGCAATTCGCAGCAGATCGTCGACCAAGTCAGCTATAATCTGGAGACGTACGTTCAGAGCATATCCGATCTGTACCATATGATGGACCATATTATCGGGCAAAGCCGCGACGTCGATTCGGAGCTTCTGCGCAGCCAGCTGGAGACGATGATGTCGACGCGCTCCGACGTCGTGTCGCTTGCCTTGTTCGACGAGCGGGGCAAGCTTCTGTTCGACCTCCCCGACGTGGAGATGAAGCCGTCGCTCGACGTGCAGGGGGAAAGCTGGTTCCGGAGCGCGCTGGACACGCCGGGGCATCTGTCCATTTCTTTGCCGCATGTGCAGAATCTGTACCGGAAGCAGTTCCGTTGGGTCGTCTCCCTCAGCAAAAGCCAGACGGTGCTGCTGGACGGCAAGCCGGTGAAAGGCGTCCTGCTGCTGGACGTCAACTTCAACCAGATCGACCAGCTCTCCAATCGGGTGAGCCTCGGGGAGAAAGGCTATGTGTACATGGTGGACGAATCGGGAGGGAATATCGTCTATCATCCGCAGCTGCAGCTTATTTATGCCGGGGTGAAGGAGGAGAACGCCGAGCTGGCGCTCCGCCACACGTACGGCAGCTATTTCGACGAAGCGGCGGGGGAGAAGCGGCTGATCAGCGTGCAGACGATCGGGAACGTCGGTTGGAAGGTCGTCGGCGTCTCTTACATGGACGAGGTGATGACGACCCGTTCGGAGCTGAACCGCTCTTTGGCGCGGCTGATGGCGGGGCTTGCCATTATCGTCGTGCTACTCTCCGTGTTCCTGTCCCGCCGTATATCGAGGCCGGTCAAGCAGCTGGAGCTGTCGATGAAAAACGTGGAGCGCGGCAACTTCGACAGCGTCGCCAGCGGCGACGGGCCGCTCGAGATTAAACATTTGGCGGAACGGTTCAACCTGATGATCGGGACGATCAAGCAGCTGATGGAGCAAATCGTCGCCGAACAGGAAAGCAAGCGGAAATACGAGCTGGAAGCGCTTCAGGCGCAAATTAATCCGCATTTTTTGTACAATACGCTGAACACGGTCGTCCGGATGGTCGGCATGAACAAAAACGAAGAGGTCGTGACGACGATTACGTCGCTGTCCAAGCTGTTCCGCATCAGCCTGTCGAAAGGAAAGGCGCTGATCCCGATTGCGGACGAGCTGGAGCATGCTCGCAACTATTTGATCATCCAGCAAATCCGGTTTAAGCATAAATTCGATTATTCCTTCCGCATCGAGGATGAGGTCCGGCCTTATCGGACATTGAAGCTGATCGTCCAGCCGCTGATCGAGAACGCTCTTGTCCACGGCATCGAGCCGTCGGCGGACAAAGGGCATATTGCCGTTGCCGCTCGTCTTGAAGGGGGCCACGTCGTAATCGAAATAAGCGACAACGGGCTTGGCATGTCCGAAGAGAGACTTGCCGAAGTCCGTGCGGGAACGGCGAGCAGCGTGAAGGGCTCCGGCGTCGGAGTCCGAAACGTTCAGGAGCGGATTCGCCTTTATTTCGGCGAGCCGTACGGTCTGGAGTTCGAAAGCGAGCTGGAGGAAGGGACGAAAGTCACGGTACGGTTCCCGGCCGTGCTTGCGGATGAGTCCGAAGGGGGCGAACGGTAACAGTGGCGAAGAAGCAATGGAGAAGCTTGATGATCGGCGGGGCGCTGCTTGTCGTCGCGGCGGTACTGCTGCTGCCGGTATTCATTAAGGATTGGGCCGGAGACAAGGAGAAGCCGGAGGAGATGACGATTCAGCTGATTGTCCGGACGAGCGGAGGCGATTATTGGACGAACGTCATGATGGGGGCCGAAGCTGCGGTGAAGGAATTCGGCGTGACGATGCACGTTTCCGCTCCGGAGGGCGAAGCGGACGTGGAAGGACAGCTGGCGAAAGCGATGCGGACGCTCGATACGAACCCGGACGCGGTCGTGCTCGGCGCCAACGAAGACGAAGCTTTCGCTCCGTTTCTCGCGGAGGCGGAGAAGCGCGGCATTCCCGTTATCGCGATCGACAGCTTGCTCGCTTCGGGCAAGACGGCCGCCTATGTCGGCACCGACAATGTCGCGGCGGGACAAGACGCGGCGCACAAGATGGCCGAGCTGCTTCACGGCGAAGGAGATGTCGTCGTGATGAATTCCGGGATGGGCGGCATTAACGGCAGGCTGCGCGCGCAAGGCATCGAGCAGGCGCTTGCGTCCTATAGCGGCATCCGGACCGAAGAGCTGTCGTGCGCGGGAGACGCGGCCGATTGCCGCAAGCAGGTGGCGGCGCTTCTGCAGCGGCAGGACGTGAACGGCATTATTACGCTGAACACGCCTTCGTCGGAAGGGGCGGCAATCGCCTTAAAGGAGCATGGCGCCGGCGGCAAAGTCAAGCTGGTCGGTTTCGACAGCTCGCCCGAGCTGCTGGAGCTGCTTCAGGAGGAGCAGATCCAGGCGCTCGTCGTGCAAAATCCGTTCACGATCGGATACCTTGGCGTCAAATACGCGGTCCTGGCGGCGGATGGGGAGCGGGTCCCGGAGAGGACGGAGCTTGCAAGGAAACTAATCGAAAAGGATAACATGTTCTGGCGGGAAAACCAGAAATTGTTGTTTCCTGTAGTCTAATAGACTCAAATGATGAGGATTTTAATAAAAAAGATGAGAATTTTACATTCGAAATAACGCCCGTTTTCGACATAATGGAGGTGTAAGCGGAACCATCACGGGGAAGCTCGTAGAAGCATTCATCCATCAGGGGGTTATGTAGATGAAAAAGATTTCGATCGCGTTAATTGCAGGCGTCATGGCGGTAGCGGCGGCAGGCTGCTCGAGCTCGTCCGGCGGCGCCGGCGACAGCGGCACGCCAAAAGCCGGCGTGGCGATTTATAAATTCGACGACACGTTCATGAGCGGCGTGCGTGCGGCGATTTCGTCGGCGGCGGAAGGCAAGCTGAACGTCGACATCGTCGACAGCCAGAACTCGCAGCCGACCCAGAACGACAAAGTAGACCTTTTCATTACGAAAAAAATGAAGGCGATGGCGATCAACCCGGTTGACCGCACGGCAGCCGGCGTTATTATCGACAAAGCCCAAGCGGCAGACATTCCGGTCGTGTTCATCAACCGCGAGCCGCTGGCCGACGACCTGGCGAAATGGGACAAAGCTTATTTCGTAGGCGCGAAAGCCGAAGAATCCGGCACGATTCAAGGCGAAATCGTCGTCGATTACTGGAAAGCCCATCCGGAAGCCGACAAAAACGGCGACGGCGTGCTGCAATACGTTATGCTGAAGGGCGAGCCGGGTCACCAAGACGCCGAGCTTCGCACGAAGTTCTCGATTCAAGCGATTGAAGACGCGGGCATCAAGGTTGAAAAGCTGGGCGAAGACACCGCAATGTGGGACCGCGTAAAAGGCCAAGAAAAAATGGCGGCGTTCCTGGCTTCGAACGGCGACAAGATCGAAGCCGTTCTGGCGAACAACGACGACATGGCGCTTGGCGCAATCGAAGCGCTGAAAGCGGCTGGCTACTTCGCGGGCGATAAATACGTGCCGGTCGTAGGCGTAGACGCGACGGACGCGGGCAAGCAAGCGCTGAAGGACGGAACGATGCTCGGAACGGTTCTGAACGACGCCGAGAACCAAGGCAAAGCGACCGTCGAGCTTCTGAGCGTCCTCGCGAAAGGCGAAACGCCGACGAAGGAAAACACCGGCTACGACATTACGGACGGCAAATACGTCTGGATCCCTTACCAAAAAGTAACGCAAGAATCGGTGAAATAATAGAGACAGATAAAAGAGGCTAAAGAAGCGGGGGACGATTCCTTTCGTTCCCCTTTCTGCTGCCCGAATCTGGCTTATCTTAAGGCCAGTTGGATTAAAGGAGGCTATACAATGGCAGAGAAGCATCCTTATTTGCTTGAAATGAACGGCATTACGAAGACATTCCCGGGCGTCAAGGCGCTCGACAACGTTACGCTTAAAGTTCGTCCCGGCACCGTGCATGCGCTTATGGGCGAGAACGGCGCGGGGAAATCGACGCTGATGAAATGCTTGTTCGGCATTTATACGCCGGACGCAGGCGAAATCATTCTGGACGGCCAAAAGGCCGACATCAAAAACTCGAAGGACGCGCTTGCGCAAGGCGTCTCGATGATTCACCAGGAGCTTCATCCGGTGACGCAGCGAAGCGTCATGGAGAACATTTGGCTTGGAAGATTTCCGATGAAAGGCGTTGGGCCTTTCCGGTTTATTGATCATAAAAAGATGTATGACGATACGGTAAAGCTGTTCAAAGACTTGAACATGAAGCTGGATCCGAAGCAGCTTGTCGGCGAGCTGTCCGTATCGAAAATCCAGTCGATCGAAATCGCGAAGGCGGTATCGTTCAACTCGAAGGTTATCGTCATGGACGAGCCGACTTCCTCGCTGACGGGGAACGAGGTTGAGGCGCTGTTCGAGATCATCAACGAGCTCCGCTCGCGCGGCGTATCGATCATCTACATCTCGCACAAAATGGAAGAAATTTTGCGCATTTCCGACGACGTTTCGATTATGCGCGACGGCAAATATATCGGAACGTGGCCGGCGGCAGAGCTGACGATCGATCAGATCATCACCCGTATGGTCGGCCGCGACTTGTCGAACCGGTTCCCGGAACGGACGCATGTGCCGGGCGAAGTGATGCTTCGGGTCGAGAACCTGTCCTCGCCGCTGCCCAAATCGTTCCAGGACGTATCGTTCGAATTGCGCAAAGGCGAAATTCTCGGTATCGGCGGCCTTGTCGGCGCGCAGCGCACCGAGGTAATCGAAGCGCTGTTCGGCCTTCGCTCCATCAAGTCGGGCACCATTTACAAAGACGGCAAGCCGATTAAAGTGAAATCGCCGAGCGAGGCCAAAAAGCATAAAATCGCGCTGCTGACGGAAGAACGCCGCGTGACCGGCATTTTCCCGGTATTGTCGATTACGGAAAACACCGCTATCGCAAACCTGGGGCTGTACCAAAACAGTCTTGGCCTTCTTAACGGCCGGAAGATGAAAGAAGAAGCGGTCAAAGGCGTTGAGAAGTTCAAAACGAAAACTCCTTCGGTCAATCAATTGATCCGCAACCTGTCGGGCGGCAACCAGCAGAAAGTATTGCTGGCGCGCTGGCTGCTCACCGAGCCGGATATCCTGCTGCTGGACGAGCCTACCCGCGGTATCGACATCGGCGCGAAATACGATATTTATCAGATCATGATCGATCTTGCGAAGCAGGGCAAGAGCATCATCATGATTTCGTCGGAGATGCCGGAACTGCTCGGCATGTCGGACCGCGTCATGGTTATGTCCGAAGGACGGGTGACCGGCATTCTGAACAGAGAAGAAGCGTCGGAAGAAGCCGTTATGAGGCTTGCCGCACAGAAATAAGGCATTCACCGATCGAGGATTTATAAGGAGGCTTGCGACAGATGGACGCATCCAAAGGATTGAGAGTTAAAAGCGCGTTTTCGCAAAATATAATTTGGGTTGTACTCGTTGTACTTCTTTTAGCTATTACGGCTATCGATGCCAACTTCTTTTCGGTAACGACACTGAGAGACGTATTGATTCAATCTTCGACTCGTCTCATTATCGCACTCGGGATCGCATTCATCATTATTACGGGCGGTACGGACTTGTCCGCCGGACGTATCGTAGGTCTCAGCGCCGTTGTCTCGGCATCGATGCTGCAAAGACCGGATTACGCGAACAAGTTTTTCCCGGACATGCCGGAGCTGTGGCTGATCGTTCCGATTCTGATCTCGATTGTAATCGGTCTGATTGTCGGTTTGATCAACGGCTTCATCGTATCGAAGTTTAACGTTCCGCCGTTTATCGCTACGCTGGGTACGATGGTTGCCGTATACGGGGCGAACTCGTTGTACTTCGACATGGAGCCCAACAACTCGCAGCCGATCGGCGGTCTGCGTTCCGATTTCACGAACATCGGTTCAGGAGCGATCGGCAGCGGTCAATTCTCCGTTCCTTATATCGTTCTGATCGCGATTTTTGTAGCATTCATAGTATGGGTCGTTTTCAATAAAACCCGTCTTGGCAAAAACATGTATGCGATCGGCGGCAACATCCAAGCCGCGCACGTATCGGGCATTAACGTTGCCCGTAACCTGATGTGGCTGTACGCTATCGCCGGCGCCCTTTACGGTCTGGCAGGCGTGCTCGAAGCGGCCCGTACAGGCGGCGCATCGAACAACTACGGCAACATGTACGAGATGGACGCCATCGCAGCCTGCGTAATCGGCGGCGTATCGGCAACAGGCGGCGTCGGTAAAGTGAAAGGTATCGTCGCAGGCGTTCTCATCTTAACCGTCCTTAACTACGGTTTGACGTACATCGGCATCAATCCGAACTGGCAGCTTATTCTTAAAGGCTTGATCATCGTTGTAGCGGTAGCGTTCGACCTCCGCAAATATGCGGCGAAGAAATAAGACAAGAACAATACGGCCGTTTCCCGGATCCCTCCGGGAGACGGCCGTTGTTTTTTTGAAATAAGAACAGACGTCCTGTCAGAAAGGGAAAATAGCGCGGAATAAACGGCGTTTTTTGGGGCGTTCGTCGATTTCGGCGGGAAACAGGGGGGTTACCGGCAGAGCGGAGGCCTCCTTCCCGGCCGACTTCATGTTTTCGATGCTTGCGGCAAGCTGTTTAAGCGTACTGCGGATTTCTTCCAGCTCTCTTCGATGCTCGAGCAGTTGAACGGAGACGACTTCGTCCGCCTTGCGCGCAAGCGACAATTCGAGACGCCCGATACGCTCGAACAGCTCGTCCGGCGTGTTGTCCTGCATAGAAGGGAACTCTGAAGCGGATGATTTATCCGACAGGGTCGCTTCGGCTCCGGGCGACGAGGAGCTTGGCGCTGCGGGAGCGGCCGCCGCATCGGCGGCAACGGGAAGCGCATGGGCGGGAGCGTCCGCCGCATCGGCATCGATATCGGCAGCATGAAGCGCATCGGCAGCCGCCGCAGCCGGATCGGCGATGCCCGCAGCCGCGCCGCCGCCGTCCTCATGCCGCAGCTTCGCTTCGGACTGCTCGACCTGCGCCGGATTGCCGTTCTCGTGAAAGCTCGCTTGTATGCTCGCCTGAATGCGGCGCAGCGCGGCGATTTCCGGATCGCCGAACACAAAGTGGCCGAGACGGTCTCTTCGGGCCGAGGAGGGATCGGTTCTCACCCAACGGAGAATCGTCGTTTGACTGACGCCAAGCTCTCTTGCGACATCCTTCGTCTTCAACAATGCCATCTGAGTATCACCTCATCATTAATGGTAGTTGTTGCTTGTGAAGAGAAGTATTCGCGCTTTGGCCGCCCGTCCCTTCCGCCTAGACAAAGGTAGTGTTCAATCGCTAAAAGAAGTGGCGAGTCGACCGAATACGCACGTATGGGCCGCCACTATTCTACCGGAGGCTGCTTTCCTCGCTGAAGCTCGCGGATGGACAAGCCGAAGGTCATCTGCAGATGCGGATAATCGGGATTGGCCCAATCGCCGCCCCATTCGAAGCCAAGCTCCTTGGCGGCATCGACAACCTCCATCCAGTCGGAGACGCCGTTGCCGTTGCCGTCGTACTCCAAATCCCACAAGGCGTTGCCGGCTTGGTCAAGCAGCGCAAAGTCGATCGCAAGTCCGTAATTGTGGTACGATTCCCCGCCGCGGGCGTTCGTTACGACGCTTCCGGAGGCCGTACGTCCTTGCTCGTACAGCTTGTCCTGCTCTTCCGCGCTGCGGAACTCGTCCGAAATTAGGACCCGGATGCCCTTGTCGGCCATCTGGCCGACTAATTGCCGCTTTGCTTTTTCCACGATCGGATTGAGGGCCGAAGCCGCCGTTTCGCGGACTTTGGGTTCGGGCTGGCTCTCGCTCTCCGCATTCCATAGGTTCAGCAGCAATAAGCAGCCCGCTGCGCATAGCAGCAAGCCGAACCATTTGCGCCGGGAAGAGGCTCGCCGCGGTGCCGGATACGTTTGCGCTCTCGTTTCCATTCGATAAATCCTTTCTTGCGTCAAAATGAAATAAACCCCGCTTCTCTAATCTATTATCTCCTATATCGGTTCCTTTTTAACAAGGATAGAGATAATAGTTTAAATCGAAGCGGGGTAAACTTTAAAATTTTCTTAAATCATCGACTTAGAGTACCCGTCTGGCTGTCGCGTAACGGTACGAATATTTGCTCAGGTCGGCGATATAAACGCCGTTCATATTGCCGCCGATCGTGTTGTGAATGAATTTGCCGTTGCCCATGTAAATGCCGACATGGCTGATCTTGGACGTTTTGCCGTTGTTAAAGAAGATGAGGTCGCCTTTTTTCAGATTGCTTTTGGATACGTAAGCGCCTTGCTTGCTTTGGTATGCCGTGCCCCATTTCAGGCTGACGCCGTATTTGGCGAAGACGTATTTCGTGAAGGACGAGCAGTCGAAAATAAGCTTGCTAGGGTTGTTTACGCCGAATTTATACGTCACTTTGCCTTGCAAAGATTGTGCAAAAGAGATAATGCCGTCGGCTTTGGCCGAAGCGGTCGCGGAAGTCGCGGCATAGGCTTGTCCCGTATGCGGGCCGACCAATGCGTTCGCGGACATCAAAGTAAAGCAGCATGCCGTTGCAATAAGCGCTTTTTTCATCCAGCTGTTATTCATAAAGAACGGGCCTCCTGATGTATGTCTTGGTGATTGCTCTTGTACCCGAAGTATAACATGGGCGGAAATCCGTTCGTGAAAGGTTAGGCTTTTCTAATCTAGCCATTTTTTCCATCCCGGAGAACGGCAGGCAGGACCGGAAGAAGGCTATCGAAACGGGGAGAAAAATGAGAAAGAGTTCTCTTAAAAGGACATAAAAACAGACCCGGCTTGCGGCGATTGCGCCGAAAAGTTACGGGTCCGTTTCGCGTTTGTTGCATGTTGAGGCCGGCGCTCCGGGCTTATTGCCCGGTTTTGTCCGGCTCCGGGTATTCGACGCCGAACGTATCGACCGTCACTTTCGCCATGGACATCGGATCAAGCGGCTTGTCCGACGCATCGCGTTTCTGGTTGACGATCGCGTCCACCGTCTCCATGCCGGAGATGACGACGCCAAAAGCCGCATATTGGCCGTCCAGGTAAGCGGCGTCTGCCGTCATAATGAAAAACTGCGAGCCTGCGGAGTCCGGATCCTTGCTTCGGGCCATCGAGACGACGCCCCGCCGGTGCAGCAGATCGTTCGTAAAGCCGTTTGCGGCGAATTCGCCTTTGATGCTGTAGCCGGGTCCGCCCATGCCGGTCCCTTCCGGGTCTCCCCCTTGAATCATAAAGCCGGGAATGACGCGGTGAAAGATCAACCCGTCGTAAAATCCTTGCTTGACGAGAGATATAAAATTGTTGACCGTGTCCGGCGCGACGTCCGGCAGCAGACGAATTTGGATCTTGTCCCCGGTATTCATCTCAATCGTGACAACCGGGTTTTTTTGCCCGTCTTTGCGGGTTTCGCTCGCCGCCAGCGGCGTTTGCTCCTTGGCGTCCGGCGAAGCCGCGCCCGTTTGGACCGAACTCGCCTCTTTGGGGCCGCATGCGCCGATCAGCAGGAGCATCACTGCCGCCATCAGAAGAAGTAACGATTTTGTCGCGTTCATTGCTTTCACTGAGCAGCAACCTCTTTTCCGTTGTAAAATCTACATTTCGTATGGTAGCACAAGTTCCGCACGGGAATCCACAAGCGACGATATAGGTCTAACGAGCGATTCAGAGAGGGAGATACGATTTGGAACTGACTTCGGAGGAATTGGCGACGCTGGAGCAGTTGACTCTCCCCTCGGCCTTGTATCCCAACTGGTTTGCGGCGAAGATGCTCGATCCGCTTATTGCAGACGCGCTGAAGTGAAGTTATAGCCTATAGATGATCAACCCTATAAAATATTTCCGGCCCTAATAGGATTAATAATTCGATCCTTGGAGGGCCGCTTTTTTTGCGTTTTGATTGTTGTCCTCCATAGTTCATTTTTTGTTACTAATGCACTTTTTTATAACTACTTTTCAAAAGTGCCATATGCATATAGGATTGGTAATATCTCGAGAGAAAACTTTAGAGGCCTCGCCTGCAAAGGAAGTGGAGAAATGAACAGGAAATTTAGCGTCGATTCGAACGAATACCCGTTTCGGGACCGCTGGATGCCTTATCGGGACGGAACGATTCATTACATCGACGAAGGAAGCGGGCCTGCGGTTTTGCTGCTTCACGGCAATCCGACCTGGTCTTATTTATATCGGAACGTGATTCGGGAATTGAGCGGGGAATGCCGGCTGATTGCAATCGATTATCCCGGCTTCGGGATGTCCGCGGCGCCTTCCCGGTACGGCTTTACTCCGGGCGAGCATTCGGAGGCTGTTACGGAAGTGATCGGGCGGCTTGGATTAAAAGATTTTGTGATGGTGGTTCAGGATTGGGGCGGCCCTATCGGCATGAGCTATGCCGTTCGACATAAGGAAAATATAAGAGGAATCGTCGTCATGAATACGTGGGCCTGGCCGGCAAAGCTTCTGGCCATGAAGCTTTTCTCCTTGGCGATGGGGGGCTGGCCGATCGGCTACCTGCTGCAGACCAGATTGAATTTTTTCGCCAAGACGATTGTGCCGCACGGCATATACCATGCCGAGAAGGTGACCGACAGCTTAAGACATGCTTATACGGCCCCTTTCCCGACGCCGGCTTCCCGAAAACCGACGTGGGTATTCCCGAGGTCGATCCGGAAAGCGGGCCGCTGGCTCGCGGAGATTGAAGCCGGGCTGAAGCGGCTTTCGGAGCTTCCCGCACAAATCGTTTGGGGAATGAAAGACAGCGCCGGTTTCCCGGTCGAAGAAATGAGGAAGTGGCAAAAGGTTTTCCCTTTGCACGAAACGGAGATGTTGGAGGATGCTTCGCATTACGTTCAGGAAGACCGGCCGGACCGTGTCGCGTCAGCCGTTCGAAGAGTGCTGGAACGAACGAAAACGAACGAAGCCTATGCTTCCGATACAAGCCGGGAATAAATATCATTTTGCGCCGGTACGATTGCTAAATACGAAGCCGCCGGGCAGCGGGGGCCTGAGCTTCAATGCGCACTCTCCCGGTAAGAGACGAGCGGATCGGTCGAAATACGCTTCAATTAGAAATAGCCGCGGTTCAAAACTTTCACAGTTTTGGCGACCGCGGCTATGCTGTTGGCCAAATTTAAGACTGTTAGCCTTAAATCCTTATCGCAATGACCGGATTTAGCGTTTGAGCGGGGAAGCAAGATAAGCTAGAATAGGGATACGCCGCAAAAGCGTTTAATCATAATAGAGACGGCTAGTTCTATGGGAGGGAACACGCATGCAATATATTGAACCGGTACACGTGCAGCGGCTTCTCGATACGTTGAAAAACCGCGAACTGTATGTTCATCTGGAAATTACGAACGGCGCATACACCTCGCATACCGATAAATCGCGGCTTGTCGCCGCCAACTTCATCAAGAACGTCCCGATCCGCTATTCGCACGGCTCGATATCCGGCAGCGGTCCGTACCGGGTCGGCTTGAAGCTGGAGCAAGGCGGTTGGGTATTCGCCGAAGGACTGACCCATTACGACGAGAGGGAGACCGATCGCATCATTCTGGAAGGGCATGACCATGACGGCAAGCTCGTCGTAGCGCTGCTGCTTGGACCGGAGCCGTTCTGACGGCCATTCCGCATGCCGAAAAATGAAGCTTTTACAGAGAAAGGAAGGGCGATTATGGAACGAATTCTTGTTGTGCTGCCGCATCCGGACGACGAATGCTTCGGTTTGTCCGGAACGCTGGCTTCCCATATTCACGACGGAGCGACGGTGACGTACGCTTGCTTGACGCTCGGACAGATGGCTCGCAATATGGGCAATCCGCCGTTCGCGAATCGAATCACATTGCCGGAGATCCGCACCCAGGAGCTAAGGCGGTCGTGCGAGGCGATCGGCATTCAAGATTTAAGGCTGCTCGGCTTCCATGACAAAATGATCGAGTTCGAGGACCGGGAGCTGCTTGACGGCAAAATCCGCGCGGTCATCGAAGAGGTCAAACCGGACATCGTTTATACGTTCTACCCGGGCTTTGCGGTACACCCCGACCATGACGCAACCGGAGCCGCCGTCGTCCGCGTCGTCGGCGGAATGGCCAAGGACAGCCGGCCTGCCGTTCGGGCGATGGCGTTCGCGGTCGGACACGAGGAGGCGCTTGGGGCGCCGGACGTGCATGTAGATGTAAGGCGGTTCATCGAGCGGAAGCTCGCTTCCATTCAGTCCCACGCTTCGCAGTTCCATATGCATGCGGCGTTCGGCAGCAAGCCGGGGGAAAACGACGAAATCATGACAAGGCTTGGCACCGAACGGTTCTGGACGTACCGCTTTGAGTAAGAAGCCGGGGCGGGCGGCAAAGTATAGATAGGATAGGAAGGGGAAGCGACGGATGGCATTGTTTCAGTGCGATTTTTATTCGGATACGCTGCGGGTATCCGCGTCTATGAACGTTGTGTTGCCGCAGAAGAAGGAAGCGATCGGATTAACGGGCCGCGCCTGGGAGGACAAGTACCCGGTGCTTTATTTGCTTCATGGCTTGTCGGACGATCATACCACATGGATTCGCAAAACGTCGATCGAACGGTACGCGACGGACAAAGGCGTTGCGGTCGTCATGCCGGACGTCGGCAGAAGCTTCTACGCCGACATGAAGCGCGGCTACTCCTATTGGACGTTCGTGACGGAGGAGCTTCCGCAGCTTGCCCGTTCCTTCTTCCCGCTGTCCGACCGGCGGGAAGACAACTTCGTGGCCGGCCTGTCGATGGGCGGCTACGGCGCCTTCAAGATCGGCTTGAGCCAGCCCGATAAATATGCCGCCGCGGCAAGCTTGTCCGGCGCGCTCGATATCGCGTCCAAGGAAGACGATCCGTGGGGCTTGTTCCTTCCGCTGGAGGCCGAGAATATCTTCGGCAGCGCGCAAGAGGTGAGGGGCGGGGAGAACGACCTGTTCCACCTGGCGGAACGCTTGGCCCGTTACGAAGGACCAAAGACCAAGCTGTTCCAATGCTGCGGCACGGAAGATTTTCTGTACGAAGACAACCGCCGTTTTCTTGCCCATGCGACGAAGCTTGGACTCGACGTGACCTACGAGGAAGAGCCGGGCACGCACGAATGGGGTTATTGGGATGCCAAAATTCAGCGCGTCCTCGATTGGCTTCCGCTCGACCGGGAATAACCGTCCCTTGTTCCCTTTAGCCGGCGGGCGGCAGACCGCTTGCCCGGCCGGCCTAACGGGACAAGGCATTCCGTCTGGCCGATCAAGCCGCTTCTTGTTATTTCCTCATAGAAAAAAGGCCTCGTAAAGGCCTCTCTCCCTCATTCAATCGATATAAGTACGGTTAACAATCTCCAAATATTGTATGAACTTGTCCAGATCCTCTTCGGCCCAATCCTGGAACACTTGCTTGAACCGGCTCAGCCGATACGCCTGCGCTTCCTCCAGCTTGCGCTTGCCGAGCTCCGTCAGCTCGAAATAGCTCGCTCTGCCGTCGTCCGGATCGGGCGTCCGTGTCACATAGCCTTTATCTTCGAGCGCCGTCGTTTGGCGGCTGATCGTCGATACGTCGAGCCGGAATTCGTCGGCCAGCGCTTTGACGCCGATTTTGCCGAGCACGGACATTTGGTACAGCAGCAAGTAGGCCGAGCGGTCAAGATCGGCGAATTTTCGGTTGAAAGAGGCTCTCCGGTGTAGGATGCTAATTTCGTAATCAAGCGACTTCAGTTTGGAATCCCTCATCAAATCATACCTGCTTTCCCGAGTCGTATAAGCTTTCAAACATAATTTACCGATTAAAAGGGCAAATTTCAAATACTGCAAAAGACGAATCGTTTCGCGTCTTCAAATAGGCGCGTTTTGAAAAGGAATGAAAATGCAATTGAACATCCGCGCAACAAGTTGTATACTACAATTATATGAAATTGTATCGTACAACTACTTTTAGAGGGAGATGTTAGTTTTAGTATGTCTTCAACCGGCACGACCTATCAAGAATTGGAACGGAAACGAACCGGCGTATTGCAGCAGCCGCTGGCGGTATGGGCCATTGCGTTCGCTTGCGTAATCTCTTTCATGGGCATCGGCTTGGTCGACCCGATTCTGCCGGCCATTGCCAAGAGCATGGACGCCAGCAAAAGCCAGGTATCGCTTCTGTTCACCAGCTATAACCTCATGACGGGCCTCGCGATGATCATTACCGGCTTCGTCTCGAGCCGTCTCGGTACGAAATGGACGCTGCTCGTCGGCATTTTCATGATCGTTCTGTTCGCCGGGCTCGCCGGCAATTCCGATGCGATCAACAGCATCGTATGGCTGCGCGGCGGATGGGGAATCGGCAACGCCTTGTTCCTGGCTACCGCCTTGTCCGCGATCGTAGGGCTGTCGACCTCCGGCACGGCCAAAGCCATTATTTTATATGAAGCCGCCCTTGGCGTCGGCATCGCGGTCGGCCCGCTGCTTGGCGGGGAGCTTGGCTCCATCTCGTGGCGCGGCCCGTTCTTCGGCGTCAGCGTTCTAATGGGCATCGCCTTCCTGTTTATTCTGTTCGTCATGCCGAAGGTCGCCCGTCCAAGCAAACCGAGCCCGATCAGCGCTCCGTTCAAGGCGCTTGGCTTTTCGGCTTTGCGGACGTTTGGTTTTACGGCGTTTCTGTACAACTTCGGCATGTTCTCTCTGCTGGCCTATGCGCCGTACGTCATGGAGCTTGACGAGCACGGGCTTGGCTACGTCTTTTTCGGATGGGGCTTCTGTCTGGCCGTTACGTCCGTGTTCGTAGCTCCGAAGCTGCAAACGAAATTCGGCACCGTCAAACCGTTGGCCGCCGTTCTGATCTTGTTCGCGCTCACCTTGCTTATCATGGGAGCGGGAGCGAACAAGCCTGCCGTCGTTATTGCCGCCGTTGTCGTGTCGGGCTTGTTCCTGGGCGTCAACAATACGCTTATTACGACGGCCGTTATGGGGTCCGCGCCGGTCGAGCGCTCCGTCGCTTCCGCGGCTTACAGCTTTCTGCGGTTCATGGGCGGCGCGATTGCGCCGTGGCTGACCAGCAAGCTGGGCGAATGGTTTAATTCCAGCATCCCGTTTTATTTCGGCGGCGTCATGGTGCTTCTGGGCGTCCTTCTCGTGCTGCTGCAGCGGAAGAAGCTCGCTTTCGTGGACGAAGCGGCGTCGCATTAACGGGCCTTGCGACGGGTATGTCGGGCGTCTTTCGGCTTTAACAGGCCTGCGCTTGCCGTTCAACTGATATAGCTACGTATTAAGAGCGCCGAGGTTGCGCGAAATTATCCGATCATCCGAAAATAAACGGCTCCTCCGTCCTTGTTCCAAGGGCGGCGGAGCCGTTTGCCGGTTAGCGGTCCATTAAGGAGGCCGCTAACTGGGCATCTGCGGATAGCAGGAACCACGCGTTGGCATACGGGCATATAACTAGTGTAAACCTAATGGGAAGGATGATTACACTTGTCCGTTCAACTGGTACCCCCTGAAGTGATTACCGAGCAAATCTTTCAAGGAAGAATCGGACATTATTTCCGTTCCAGCATCCCCGGATTCGGTCTTGTGACGTGGCAGCTTGTTTCCTTTCAGCCACCTGCGCCGGGAGCGGGTCCGGGCGCGGGCGTCGTGTCCATGAACGTCATTAATCCAAACGGGACGTTTCAGTTTATGCAAGTAAGCACGCAGGACTTGGTCGGTCTGCAATATTTGGGCCCCACGCTGCCCGTTTCTCCCGGACCGGGTCCAGGCCCCGGACCGGGACCTCGGCCGCCGTGGTGCCAATGGTTTCCGTGGCATCCGCAATGCTCCGGCGGCATGGGCGGGCCCGGGCCATGGGGCGGCCCCGGCTTCGGCAGGGAGTATGTAGCGTACGTTCCGGTCATTATTCCTTATCCGTATCGATAACTTCCGAACAGCCGCTTTGGAGCGACAGCTCCGAAGCGGCTGTTTTCGTTAATCGCATCAATATAATGAGGCGCATAAGCGCCAATGCGGCCGGAGCGGACCGGGCGACGCTTCAAGCGAGCCATTACGCCGTGTGGTACCTCCGGCCGCCCAAACGGTCGTAAAGTCGGAAATATATCCTTCTCTGGCCGGTAGTTCGCGGCATGGCACTGTACTAAGATAAGGACGTACCGAGGAGGTATCGGCCCCTTGCACAAACAACTACGAATCCAAAGGAGATGGGGACTTATGCTGCTCAATAAAGCGACAGCGATCGTGTCGAGATTGAAAGGATACGCCGTTTTCGGCAAGGTCCAGCCTTCGATTTCCGCTCTGCCCCGCGTTAAAGGGAAAGTTTACGTAAATAAGTACGGCGAATTGAAGGTGGGCAAGCGGCTCAAAGTTATCGGCCGGCCGTGGGGCACTCAGCTTACCGTCGTAAAAGGAGCGAAGCTGACGATCGGCGACGACGTGCTCATTAACGCGGGAGTGGGCATTGCGGCCAATCAAGAGGTGTATATCGGAAACAACGTGAAGATCGGCCCCCGGACAAGCATATTCGACAGCGTCTACCATGCGGTGGAGCCGGCCGACGAAGGCAAGGACCTGCGGAAAAAAATTACGATTCACGACAACGCCTGGATTGGGACGGGAGCATTAATTTTACCGGGAGTCACGATCGGCAAAAACGCGGTCGTTGCGGCCGGCAGCACGGTGACGAGAGACGTGCCGGCCAATACGTTAGTCGCCGGTACTCCGGCCAAACCGATAAGGGAACTGTCGATACATGACGGATGGATAAGGAAATAAACGGCTAAAGCTCGGCCCTTGCATGCAGGCAATGAATGTAAGGGCTTTTTTCATGGGCTCGGCGTCGATCCGACCCGGGGCTTATGGCTTTGTGTCCGCCCTAAAGGGAAAAAAACGACGAAAATCGATTTTTTTCCCCTTTTTCTAGTCGCGGAACCGTATCTTCAAAAATGCGCTTTTGCTCCTAGGCTGCCTAGGACGTGGGTCGACGGTTTCTCCGCAAACGATGAGAGCGCGGACAATAGGCTTACCCGGCGCTCGGACGAGCCGGACCAAGCCGGCATAATTCCAGCTTTTATAAGGAGGGACGGGATGTCGGGCGCAAGCTTCGGATCGTGCGGAAGTCGGATTGGCCGTAAAATAGCAAACGTTTCCAATTAGACGAAAGACAGAAAAAATTAATGAAGAAGTTCGCGGAATGAGAAAAACGAAAAATCTCTCATTCTAAAAATTAGGAAACCATTCTTATGAAAACAATTTTGAAAATGAATACGAAAGACTAATTTAAACTACGTCTTTTTCCCCTAATCGTCATGCTACCCAATGTGTCATACTTAGTACTGAACAAACGATGGCCAGGCACACTCGCCGCAAGATCAGACATTCGTAGAAAAACAGACAGACGGCTGAGCCGCTGCTACAAGCGGATAGAAGCCGCCGATACGAGACGGATGGAGGGAAGCGAAGATGAACCGCAATGAGCCTCAAATCATGAAGAAAGAAAGGCTGAAGCAGTTTCTGGCGCGTTTGGAGAAGGATCCGTCGCTAGGAAGGCATGGCCGGAAGCCTCCGGCGCTCTCCGAGCTGCTGCAGGCGTCGGGCATGCCGTATTCGAACGGACCGTTGGACATATCGAAGCTGCTGGCGCACGCGCTAAAGCAGAAGGGCATTGACGCCGGCCCGGAAGAAATGGTGGAGCATGTCATACAAGGCGGAACAATCGAACAGTTTCTGAATCGGACGAAAGAACGAATAGCTACGTAACTTGCATGTAGCTATTCTGTTCGTGTTATTTTTTACCTGTATGGTCGCAAAATGAATAATTAGAACGAATAATATTACTCATAACGAATATATTTATCGAGGTTATCATCCTCATCTATTTTCAAAAAAGAAAAGAATGTATCGGAGGAACCGCTGTTGGAACTGAAACATTATTGGCTTGTCGTAAAGAAGAGGCTGTGGATCTTGGCGCTTATCGTCATCGTAAGCTGCGCGGCCGTCGGTTATTATACCGTCGCGTATATAACGCCGCAGTACGAAGCGACGACTTCGCTCATCGTGAACGACTACAAGGACAGCAGCTCCCCTGTGGAGACGATGGATCTCGGCTCGATCAATTCGACCGTGATGCTGATCAAAACCTACAAAGAAGTAATCAGGACGCCGCGCATTATGAAGGAAGTCGCCGAAGCATACCCGCAGCTGAACACGACGTACGGCGAGCTTCTCGGCAAAGTGTCGGTCAGCTCGGTCAGCGAAACGCAGGTGATGTCCATTACGGTACGCGACGATTCGTACGAGCGGGCGGCCCGGATGGCGAACGCGGTCGCCGCCGTCTTCCAGAAGACGGTGCCGACGCTTATGAAGGTCGACAACGTTGCGATTCTGAACCAGGCCGATCCGGAGGAAGCCCGCGGGCCCGTCTCTCCGAACCTCGTCGTAAACGTGGCGGTCGCTTTCATACTGTCGTTCATGGCGGGTCTTGCCCTTTGCTTTTTGCTTGAATTTCTGGACGACACGGTGAAAACCGAGCAGGACGTGGCCGAGGTGCTGGAGCTTCCGGTGCTGAGCTCGATCGCCAAGATCAAGCAGAAGGACATGGACGGCGGCGGCCCTAGCGCGAAACCGATGACAGGGAGGGAGAAAAATGTCTCGCTCGGATCTTAACGACAACTGGAAGCTTGTGATGAATGCCAATCCGGCATCGCCGATCGCCGAGGAATACCGCATATTGCGAACGAACATCGAGTTTTCCGCCATGGACCAGGAGATGAAGGTCATTGCGGTCACCTCCTCCGGCGCCGGCGAAGGAAAAAGCACCACCTCCGCCAATCTGGCCGTCGCTTTCGCGCAGGCCGGCAAACGGGTGCTGCTGATCGACGCGAACTTGCGCAAGCCGGCGCAGCATCACATCTTCTCGGTCGGCAACCATAAAGGGTTAACGAACGTGCTGTTCGGCCAGACGGATGCGCTCGACGTCATTCAGCTGACCGATACCGACAACTTGACGGTTCTGCCGTCCGGCCCTACGCCGCCCAATCCGGCGGAGCTGCTCTCCTCGAAACGGCTCGAGGAGCTGCTGGACCGGATGCGGGAGCAATACGACGCGGTGATCGTCGATACGCCGTCGATCATGAACATGGCGGACGCCCAGCTTGTGGCGAGCCAAAGCGACGGCGTCGTCTTGGTCGTCCACTCGGGCAAAGCCAAGAAAGAAACGGCGCGCAAAGCGAAAGCCCATCTGGAGCATGTGAAGGCGAGAATCGTCGGCGTCGTGCTGAACCGGATGAAACCGAAGAAACAACCGCTTTACGGCTAAACGGCTAACGCGGCGGTTTCCTTCCCGCAGCCTTAAGGGCGAACGAAGGAAAGGTAATGTCTCCCGCACCTTTATCACTGGAGGCACTCGGTCATGTTGTGGGCCTGGCGGCCTTAGACGTAAATCGTCGAGGATGTGACGTGAGGAGGGGTTAGATGCCCCGTGAAGGTTGCTCGGACTTTAAGCGATCTAAAAGTCCGAGCTATGCTTTCCGGATATTGGAGAGCATAGCTCGCATTTTTAGAAATATAAGAAGGTATAATTTCCAATCTTATACTGGACTTATATTTCTTGCCGAAACGATGCGTCCTTATGTCTTGAAAGACGAGGTCGTTTCGGCTTGCATCTTAGAATCTGCGCAGAACAAAAAAATAAAAAGGATAGGGTGATTCGATGAAAAAAGTGAGAAAAGCCATTATTCCAGCAGCAGGACTAGGTACAAGGTTCTTGCCGGCCACGAAAGCGATGCCGAAAGAGATGCTCCCGATCGTTGATAAGCCCACCATCCAGTACATCGTGGAAGAAGCGATCGAGTCGGGCATTGAAGACATCATCGTCGTGACGGGCAAAGGCAAGCGGGCGATCGAGGACCATTTCGACATTGCCTTTGAGCTGGAGTACACGCTGGAGAACAAAGGCAAGCTTGATATTTTGGAAAAGGTTCGTAAATCGTCGAACGTCAACCTCCATTATATACGGCAGAAAGAAGCGAAAGGGCTTGGCCACGCCGTCTGGTGCGCGCGCAACTTCATCGGCGACGAACCGTTTGCCGTTCTGCTCGGCGACGACATCGTCGAAGCCGAAGTGCCTTGCACCCGGCAGCTTATCGAGCAATACGAGCAAACCGGCCGTTCCGTTATCGGCGTTCAGCCGGTCAGCCAGGATCAGACCGACCGTTACGGCATCGTCGATCCCGGCGAGACGGTCGGCCGCCTCGTGCAGGTGAACCGCTTCGTGGAGAAGCCGCCGAAAGGACAAGCCCCTTCCAATCTGGCGATTATGGGCCGCTATGTGCTTACGCCGGAAATATTCGGCTATCTCGGACAGCATGAGATCGGGGCCGGCGGCGAAATCCAGCTGACCGACGCCATCCAGAAGCTGAACGTGGAACAGGGCGTATACGCGTACGATTTCCAAGGCAAACGCTACGACGTCGGCGAGCGTCTTGGTTTTATTATGACGACGGTCGATTTCGCGCTCCGGAACAACGAGCTGAAGCATCAGCTGATTACGGAGCTGAAGGAACTGCTCGACCGCGAGCTTTCGAAAGAGCTTATCAGCGCGAGGGGGGAATAACGTATGCAGCCGCAGCCGCAATATCGTGAAGATGCGGTATTGAACGTACGCGACGTCGATCAGGTTACTTTTTATTCCGTCGCGAAACGGACCATGGACATCATCGGCGCGGCGGCAGGCTTAATCCTGCTGAGCCCGCTGTTCGTCTTGGTCGCGATCCTGATCAAGATGGAAGATCCGAAGGGCTCGGTATTTTTCTACCAGACGCGGATCGGCAAGAACGAGAAGCCGTTCCGGATGTATAAATTCCGCTCGATGGTTACGAATGCGGAGGAGAAGCTGAAGGAGCTGCTCGACAAAAACGAGATCAGCGGCGCGATGTTCAAGATGAAGGACGATCCGCGGATTACGAAGGTCGGGAAGTTCATCCGCAAGACGAGCATCGACGAGCTGCCGCAGCTTTATAACGTATTGCGAGGCGACATGTCGCTCGTAGGGCCGAGGCCGCCTCTTACGCGCGAAGTAGCGGAATATACGGAATACGACAAGCAGCGGCTGGCCGTGACGCCCGGCTGCACGGGGCTGTGGCAGGTGAGCGGCCGCAACGAGCTCAGCTTTCACGAGATGGTCGAGCTCGATTTGATCTACATTAACAACCGGAGCATCGCGAACGATTTGAAAATTATTTTCAAGACGTTCAAATTGTTTCTGGGAGCCAAAGATGCTTTCTGAGGTGGGTAACCGATGAAAAAAATAATATTTATAACGAATCGTCTGCCGTTTCCGAATACGGACGGCAGAAAAAACCTGCTTCAGCAATATATCGAGCAAATGAAGGATATTTATCCCGACTGCGAAATCATCAATCTATCGTTCGTGGACGATCAGAAATATTTGAAGGACCGGCCGGCCTCCATCTCCCGTCTCGTCTGCCTGCAGACGCCGGGGATGGCGGAGAAGCTGTACAACGCCGTCGTGTATTCGCTGCTGCTGCGGAAGTGGCCGCTGCAAGTCTCGGCGTATTACTCCCGGAAGACGCACCGGAAGATCAAGGCGCTGATCCGCGAGGAGCAGCCGGACGTTATTTTGTACGACATGGTGCGGGTGGCCGAATATTTGACCGACGGAGCGGGACAAAAGGTGCTCAGCTACGACGATCTGCTTTCGCTCCGCTACGAGCGGCAGCTGGAGTGGTTCCAGTACATCCCTTCCGTCTTCGGCGGCTTTGCGGACAAACTGCCCGCCGGCCTCAAGCGGTTCGCCAACCTGAAATTTATCCAGAAGTGGCTGATCGCTTACGAAAGCAAGCTGCTCGCCGAATATGAAAGGAAGGTGGCGGCCAACTTTCGGCATCTCGTTTTCACATCTCCCAAAGAAGCGGAAACGTTCAGCCATACGATCCGCCACCGTTCCTGCCTCGGCATTCCGATGCGCTTCGATCCGGACAAAAAAGCGGGGGGCAGCGTCCGGTCCTACGACCGGAACAAGGTCGTGTTCGTCGGCAAGATGGACATACCCCACAACAGCTCGGCCGTCGTTTATTTTTGCGAGAAGATATGGCCAAGCGTCAAGCGCGAGGCGCCGGATGCGAAGTTTTATATTATCGGCAAAAATCCAAGCCCCGAAGTGGTTCGTCTGCAACAGCTGTATCCCGATATCGTCGTGACCGGCGAGGTGGACAACGTGAAGCGCGCGATGGGAGACGCGGCGGTCATGATCGCCCCGCTGCTGTTCGGCACCGGCATCAAGACGAAAATCGTCGAAGCGATGTCGCTAGGCGTTCCCGTCGTGACGAATCCGATCGGCAGCGAAGGCATCAACGCCGTCAACCAGGAAGACCTGTTCGTCTGCGAATCCGACGAGGAGATGGCGCAGAAGGTGCTCCTGCTGTTGAACAACAAAGAAATTAACGAAAAAGTATCGCGCAATTCGATCCGTTATGTGTCCCGGCATTTCAGCAGTTCGGCAACACGTAAAAATTTGGAGTTGATCTTATCGTAGGGCAATTGCGCGAGGAGCAGGTGATCGACATTCGAAATCTAGTTATGGCGATGTTTCTGTTATCCTTGTCGCTGCTTACGTACGACAGCCTGCCGTATATCCCGTTCACGGTGTATCGGCCGGTCGCGATGTTTCCGATGTTTGCGGCCTCCTTGTTGATCCTGTTCACCGATTTCAGGTTCAAGAAGGGGGATTTGTTTTTACTCGGGTTTCTGATGTACAGCATCGGGCATTCGATGGTCGTGGCCGCGGCGAGCGGCGATATCGGCAGCAGCTTCTCGCATGTCGTTACGCAAATGTTCGGCTTGTCCATGTACCGCGTATCGGTATATGCGGCCGAGCAGATCAAGCAAGACCCGGAACTGCTGAAAAGCGTCGCGCGATGCGTTACGGTCGCTTTCGTGCCGCCGCTTGCCGCCGGTTTCCTGCAGCTGGCAGACGCCTTTGTCGTCAAGAACGGATTCTCCGGCGCATTGACCGGCTTATTCTCCGAGAAGGTGTATACGCGGCGGATCCAGATGCTGTCCGGCGAGCCGTCGTGGGCGGCGATCCATATGCTGAGCGGCGGCCTGCTTATGTTCTTCCTGTATAAGCGGGGCTTCCGCAAGCAGATCGTTCTGCTTGTCGCCACGGCGCTCCTGATGGTGCTGTCGTTCTCTTCTTACGCTTATACGGTGCTGCTGCTCGCGCTCGTCTTCTACGTGCTGACGACGAACAAGAACAGAGGCCGCATGATCGTCATTCTCGGAGCGTGCGTCCTCGTGATCGGGTTCGGCGTGCCGTATCTGATCGAGGCGTTCAATATCAGCGGTTATTTCACGGACCGGTTCCAGTTCAACTTCGCCCAGATGTGGCAGAACGACAATTCCGTCTTCGTCCGCATCGCGTTCCCGGCGATCGGCTTTATCGAATTTATCCGGCATCCGATCTTCGGCTTGGGCGGCGGCTTCTATCATACGGAGGCGGCCGAGCTGCTCCGGCAATATTTCAGCAGCGGACTGAAATTTACGGAAGTGTACAACCTGGTCTATATTCATCCCGAAGCGGCGACCTCCCGGGCTTTGGTCTCGAAGGTGTTCGCCGAGGAAGGATTAATCGGAGTCATTCTTTTCGGAGGGTTTCTCGTCTCGGTATTCCGCAGCTGCGGCGCCAATCCTTATTCGAAATTCGCCTTTGCGTTATGCTTGTCGCTCGTGATGAATTTCGACTCTTACGCGTTTCTTAATTTCTGGCTGCTCGTCGGCTTCATCCGGGGCGGATTGTTCGATATGGAAGCCGTGTTCGGCGAGGCTCCCGCGCTTAAGCCGGTACGGGCGAAGAGGCGGGAGTTTGCCGCGAAACCCATCTACAGCGAATGGAGAAGCAGGGCATGAAAATCGTAATAGCTAACAGTTTGTATAGTCCGCATATTATCGGCGGAGCGGAAATATCGACCCAAATATTGGCCGAGACGCTTGCGGCCGAGGCCGAGGTCCATGTGCTGACGACGGGTCCGCAGAAGAGAAGCTCCGGCGTGACGACCGACCGCGTAAACGGCGTGACGGTGCACCGCGTTCCGTACAACAACTTGTATTGGCTCGGAGCCGGGGAGGGCAAAAGCACGCTGCACAAAGTGGCCCGGCGGCTTATCGACCTCTACAATCCGGTTCAGATCCGGACGGTTGCGAAGCTGATTGCGGAGCTTCAGCCCGATCTCGTCCATACGCAAAATTTGTCCGGCTTCGGAGCCGGCATCTGGACCGCCTTCCATAAGGCGGGCGTGCCGATCGTTCATACGCTGCGGGATTATTCGCTTATTTCGCCCGTCAGCTCGCCGATCTCGAATCCGCTATTGTCCTCGGTTTATAAACGAACCTCGCTCGGCTTCAGCCGAAGGGTGTCGGCCGTCGTCGGCATTTCCTCGCATATTTTGAACCGCCATACCGGGTCGGGCCTGTTCCCGAACGCGGCGAAGCTCGTCATTCCGAACGTCGTCGACGGCGATATCGCCGGGGCCGGCAAAGATTTCGCCCATAGGCCGCTTCGCGTCGGCTATTTCGGGAGAATCGAGGCGGAGAAAGGCGTCCGCGAATTGGTCGAGGCGGTACGGATGCTGCCGGCTGAAACGGTCGGCACGCTGTACGTATGCGGCGAAGGCAGTCTGAAGGCGGAGCTTGCGCAGCTGTGCCGGGACGACGATCGCGTCGTCTTCACCGGCAAGGTGAAGCCGGCCGAGGCGCGGGAGCTGATGGGCCGCATGGACGCGACGGTCGTTCCTTCCATCTGGGAGGAGCCGTTCGGCCGGGTCATCATCGAATCGTACCAGGTCGGGACGCCGGTGTATGCCGCGGCGGTGGGGGGAATCCCGGACGTCGTGGTCGATCGGGGCCACCTGTTCGCTCCCGGCAGCGCAGAGGCGATCAAGGAGAAGCTGGAGAGTCATTACGCGATGCCGCCGGAGCGGAAAAGCGAGCTTACGCGCCAATGCCTCGAGCATTGCCGCGGCTTTACGAAGCAATCGCTGCTCGAGCGGCATCTGGAGCTTTACCGTTCGCTCCTGGCGCCGGCGGGCGGAACGGCCGTCGCCGGCGCGGCTTACGCGGGCGCTGCCGGGCACAAAATAAAGGCTGGCGCGGGAAGGTAATCTATGGCACAATTGGCAATTCGCAAGCTGATGAGAGGGAACGGCCTTATCCAGACGATCATGCATACGAGCGCGGCCAACATTATGGTTATGGCGTTGACGACGCTCATTTCGATCATGACGGCGAGAATGTTCGGCGTCGTCGGCAAAGGGGAATTTACGGCGATTCAGTTCTATGCGACGTTCCTTGCCGGCGTCGTCGGCTTCGGCCTTCCGACCTCTCTAATCTATAACATGAAGCGCAGCAAGGGCATGGGAGCGGAATTCATCAAGGCCGGATTTCTGTTCCAGATTCCGGTCAGCATCGTCGTCGGGATTATCGCGTGGACCTTCATGCCGGTGTGGCTCGGCAATTACCCGGAGGACGTCATTCAAACGGCAAGATGGTACACCGTCCTGATGCTCCCGATGCTGCTGGCGGTCAACCTGATCGCCGCGCTTGCGCAAAGCACGGATCATTTCAACGTGTATAACGGGGTAAGGCTGTTCGTTCCGCTGTTCAATCTGGCGGGCATCGCCGTGCTGTTCGCCGCCGGCGTCCTGAGCATCCATGCGGCCGCCGCCGTCTTTCTGATCACGACGCTCCTTGTTGTCGTATGGTCGCTCTACCGGCTGCGGAACGAGCTTAAGATCGACTGGTTCCGGCGGGTGGTCGACCGAACGGCGGCCAAGCTGATGTTCGGCTACGGAAGCCGGGTGTTCGGCGTCGAGCTGCTCGGCACGCTTTATTCGCAGTTCGACAAGATTATTATCCTGTCGCTGCTTAGCGCGCGCGATCTCGGGCTTTACAGCGTCGTTTACGCGTTGTCCCGCGTCTTCAACACGGTGCAGATGGCGATATCGAACGTCATCTTCCCGAAGCTGGCGGGACTCGATAAAGACAAAATCATCGCGACGGTCGGCCGGGCGTTCCGTCTCTCGCTGATGCTGATGACGATCGTGGTCATTCCTTGCATGTTCATCGGCAGGTTCCTGATGGGCCTCTTGTTCGGCAAGGAATTTCTCGAGGCGAGCACCGCCTTCTACTTGCTGTCCATCGAATGCATTCTCGGGGGCGGATCTTGGATTCTGGCCGCTTCGTTCAACGCTCTGGGCCGTCCCGGTCTCGTGCTGCTCAGGCAGATCATCGCTCTGGCCATTACGGTCGGGCTGTTCTTCCTGTTCACCCCGATGTTCGGGCTGAACGGCATCGCGCTGGCGCTGCTGGCCGGCGCGCTGGTGCGAATGCTGATCACGATCGCGGCGATGCGGGTCTCCTTCCGCGTAAGCATTCGCGGCATGCTGTTCGATAAAGGCGATTTCCGGTTTCTGATCGGCCGGCTGAAAGAGAAAAACATCATTAAAAGCAGAGGAAAAGCAGGTGGAGTGGATGGGTAAACCAACCGTTTACATGTGGCCCAAGTTCAGCCCGGACAACAAGTATTCGGAGCTGCTGACCCGGTCCGTCGAGGACAACGGGCTTCATGTGGAGCATTATGACAAGAGAAATGCATTGAAGCCGGCCAAAGGCGACATCGTTCATATGCATTGGCCCAGCTATTCGTATCAGGCCTCCTCGTTCCCGCTGACGATCGTGAAATCGCTGCTCTACGCCGCGCTGCTGTTGTTCTTCAAGCTGCGCGGCGTTCGGCTTTTCTGGACGGTGCACAACATATGGCCGCATTCGACCGGCAAAACGAAGTGGGATTACCTGATGCGGAAATATATATTGGCCGTCTGCAACAAAGGGTTCGTGCTTAGCGAGTCCGTCAAGCGGGAAGCGGTCGAGACGTTCGGGGTCAGCCCCGACAAGCTGGTCGTTACGCCGCACGGGCATTACGTGGACGCTTATCCGGCCGGCGGCGCCGATATCCGCAAGCGGTTCGGCATTCCGAGCGATCACTTTCTGTTCCTGTTCGTCGGGCGAATCAATCCGTACAAGGGAATCGAAAGACTGGTCGAGGCGTTTACCGCCTTGAAGCTCGATTCCGCCCACCTGCTGATCGCGGGCAAGGTGGACGACGGCTACAGCCTGGACTTTATCGACAAGGCGAACGACCCTCGAATCAAGGTGTATCCGAAGTTCGTGGACGACAGCGAGCTTGTCGACTATTTGCGGGCCGGCAACGTCGTGGTGCTGCCCTACAATCAAATTACGACCTCGGGCAGCGCCATCCTGGCGCTGTCGTATTATAAACCGGTCGTTGCGCCGAAGCTCGGATCGCTCTCCGAATATATTCCCGAAGGCGGCGGCATCTTGTACGATCCGGCCGACCCTGAAGGTCTGCGCAAGGCGCTGGAGCAGTCGGTCCGCTTGAATAGGGAAGAGACGGAGAAGCATATCGCGAAGAAGCTGGCCGAGCTGGACTGGAAGAAGATAGCCGGCCGAATGATCCATGTTTATATGGCAAACCGAAACGACATCGCCGTGATGGAAGGGCAGACGGTTTCGGCGAGAAATATAAGGCGATGACGAATGGATGCTCATCGTCCTTATCATTTGAACAAAAACGGTACGAGGTGAAGCATGAAAGCGACGGTTGCGATTTGCACCCATAACAGAGCGGCGGATGTGGAGGAAGCGCTCCTCAGCCTGATGCGCCAAGACTTTGCGGAGCCGTTCGAGGTCATCGTCGTGGACAACCGCTCCACGGACCATACGAAGCAGGTCGTCCAAGACGCCGGACGTCTCACGACGATTCCGATCGTGTACGTGTACGAAGAGCGGCTCGGCTTGTCCGTAGCGCGGAATCGCGCGATCCGGGAGGCCAGAGGCGACTACATCCTGTTTCTCGATGACGACGCGGTTGCGTGCGAAGGATGGATATCGGGCATCGTTTCGCTGTTCGAGTCCGATCCCCGCATCGGCTGCATCGGCGGCAAGATCGAACCGGCCTGGGAAGGCGAAGAGCCGAATTGGCTGCTTCCGGAGAACCGGACGCTTTATACGATATTGGATTACGCCGACGAGATCGTCGAGATGCAGAAGCCGGCGATGCCGTTCGGGGCCAACGTGTCGTTCCGCATGTCGGTGTTCGATGCGATGAAGCCGTTCCGCGAAGATTTGGGAAGGGTAGGGAGCAATCTGCTCTCCAGCGAGGAGACGGAGCTGATCGATCGCATCCGCGCCAGCTATACCGTCTACTATACGCCGTATGCGTGGGTGCGGCACAAAATACCGCGCAGCCGGATCAGCCGGAAATGGCTGCTTCGCCGCATTTATTGGCAGGGCGTCAGCAAGGCGGTCAGCTCGGAGCGGAAAGCGGGGTTGTTCCTGAAGTCGCTCTTGAAGGTGCCGGTTTTTGCTCTTCTTTCGGTCGTTTTCTTTTTCGACAGACGCCGGATCTTCCGGAACGTCAGCAAAATCATATATAACAACGGCTTGATTAACGGGGTACTGCGAACGTATAACTGACGGGAGTATGGCAAGGTGGTGAGAGAGAAATCATGCGCAGAGGTGGCGCGCGGCTATCCATAATACTCGTATTCGGCATGCTCTTTATATTTGGGCCGACGCAAACTTTCGGCAGCATTACGTCTCCCGAAATCGAAGTCGACGATTTTACGGATTGGAGCCGCGTTTTTACGCATTCGAACAGCCTATCGCTTGCGACCGTGGAAGACGATGTCGACCCGACCCGCGTCCGAAGCGGAGGAATGCCCGGCGAGTCGATTGTATATCGGATCGATACGCCGCTCCGCACGTTCTCGGTCTACGCTTATTACCGGGAGGGCGACGATTCGTACGACAGCTTGAATTTCTATGTGTCGAGCGATGGGGAAAATTACGTGAAAGCGACGCCGTCCGTGTATCGGGACGGAGACCAGATTACGTATGAAGGGCGCGACTTTCGCTGGACGACCCGTTATCTCAAGATCGAGTATGCCGGCAGCGATGCCGATCGGGCCCTGTCCCTGGGCAAGGTGGTCCTGAACGGAGCGCTCAGCGTCGCCGCCAGCCTTTCCTCGGGCGATGTCCCATACGGCAGTATGGTTAGGTTAATCCGCGCGCACGAAGGCGACACGGTTTATTACACCCTGGACGGAAGCGATCCGCGGTTTTCGGTTACGCGCAAGCATTACAGCTCTCCTATCGAGGTGCTGGAGGAAACGGCGATCAAGACGACGGCCGTCAATCACTCGGCTTCCGGAAGGTCGGCGGCCAGCCGGGTCTCCGCTTATCATTATGTGCCGAACGGCGCGCTTGATCCGGGCGGCGGCTTCGAGGATCCGCTCGATACGTTCGATCTTACCGCGAGCCGCGCAAGCGTATACGTGCTTGGCGATAACCCGTCGTATTACGGCGGAGATACGGGCAGAGCGGTGCGCACGTCGACGAATCCGGGTTATTTGATTTACAAGACGGACTACGATATGTCTTCCTTTTTGGTTCGCGGCTATCATTTTACCGGCTACCCGATCGAGGAGCCGAAATTTTTCGTCTCGCAAGACGGACAGACGTATGAAGAGATCGCCGCGGAGAGCTACACTGTAGGAAAAGCGGTTTCCAACTGGCAGCAATACGCCTATGAGATGGATATGCTGCCGGCCGGGACGAAATATTTGCGCATTCAAGTGAACGGCTCTTCCAAGGCGTGGACGCCGCAAATTTCGAGCGTGCAGATCAACCTCAATACCGCGTCGCCCACGATTAATACAACGAGGAACGACTACGGCGTAAAGGTCGAATTGTCCTCCCTGTCGGAAGGGGCCAACATTTATTACCGGTTGAACGAAGACGCCGCATTCAAGACGTATGTCGAACCGTTTCAGCTTACGTCCTACACCGAGCTTGAAACTTACGCGGTGAAGAACGGGAAGGAGCCCAGCCCGGTCCGGAAATACGCCGTGAACGGCAACGCCGATTATCAGATCGATCGTTTCGGTCAAATGGCGGACGCGAACTTCTCCGGCAAAGTGAAAAGCGTGGACGACCTGAAGGCCGACGCCGAACGGGATGCGGAATATTACGGCGGCTTGAACCCGCCGGCGGACAGGGACGCCTACGGCGGATTGGCCGGAAGCCGCGAGAAATACGGGCTTGAAGCGACGGGCTTCTTCGACATTCAGCAGATCGGCGACCGCAAGGTGATGACGACGCCGGAAGGCAATCTGTACTTCAGTCTTGGGGTGAACGTCGTTACGCCGGTCGAAACGTACACGATGGTGAAAGGCCGGGAGGAGATGTTCGAAGCGGTTCCTTCCTATACGAGCGTCTTTAAGCAGGCGTATATCAGCGAAGGCAACTACTCGTTCTACATGCAGAACAAATATTACAAGGACGGCGTGTTCCCGACCGAGCATTCCATCTATCAGGAAGCGGCGGAACGGCTTAAGAAGTGGGGCTTCAACAGCGCCGGCGGCTATTCGCCGGAGAGGTACGGCACCGAGAACAATCTGCCGCATACCCGGATGATTCCGGTGGACAGCATGGACTGGGCCAAAATCGACGGCATTCAAATCTTCGACATCTTCGCTCCGGAGGCGGAAACGGTGCTCGAGAAGGCGATCCAGGGCGCGGTCGAGCCGTACAAGGACGACCCGATGCTGATCGGCTACTTTATCGGCAACGAATTCGAGTACCATAAGTTCTATTCGCACGTTCCGAAGCTGAAGGCGAGCAAAGCCGCGATCAAAGGCCGTCTGGTCGAAACGCTGCAGGAGAAATACGGCACGATCGAGGCGTTCAACAGCAGCTGGCGGACGAGCTTCACTTCGTTCGATCAAGTGAAGGAAGCGGAGCTTACGCTCGCGACCTCGCAATCGTGGCGGGATATGGAAGCTTTCTTCGATTATTACGTGGACACGTTCTACGGCACGATGACGAATCTGATTCGCAAGTACGACCCGAACCATCTGGTGCTCGGCGACCGCTGGATTACGACGCCGTTCCATACGGAGAAGTTCCGGACGCCGCTGGCCGAAATCGCCGGCAAATATTTTGACGTTATCAGCATTAACTACTACAGCTATAAGCTGGAGACGGATTTGCTGCGGGACGTCTACGAGAAATCGGGCGGGAAGCCGCTGCTGATGAGCGAATTCGGATACGGGACGTCGGAGCAAGGGCTGAAGGCGCTGCTGCCGAATTCGGCAACCAATCAGTTCGAAAGAGGCATGCGGTACCGGAACTACGTGGAAGGAGTCGCCAGCCTCGGCTACGTCGTCGGCGCGCATTTGTTCAACTACGTGGATCAGGCGGGAGGCGGAAGGTATTGGCAAACCTACTGGGGCGAGCGTTACAACTCCGGCCTCGTCAACGTCGCCGACCGTCCGTACAAGGAATATCTCGAAGGCATTATGGATACGAACTACGATATTTATAAGGTCATTTTGGGAGAACGGCCGAAGTTTTACTACGATTTCACCAAGCAATAAGCGTAAGGCGGACGCCGTCTCCGCCCTAGGCTTGGCTAACTGAAGGAGAAGAGAGAACGATGCTAAAGGAGAGGCCAGACATGCAAAGCACCTCTAACGCTCACCCGATGGACGGACTGAAAAATGAGCTTCGTCAAATTTTGAACGTCATACCGCCGGGCTCGAATATTTATTATATCGATATTCCCGTCCACAGCAACGGCGGCGACTTGCTCATCCTGAAAGGGACGGAGGCTTTCTTCAAAGATTACGGCATTCATGTCCGGGCCCGGTACAGCGTGCTCGATTTCCCGGATTCGCTGCTCATTCCGAAAGATCATATTATCGTGCTTCACGGCGGAGGGAATTTCGGCGATCTGTACCCGCAGCACCAGCGGCTCCGCGAGAAGATCGTGTCCGACTATCCGCATCACCGCATCGTGATGCTGCCGCAGACGATCTTCTACAAGAAAGAGTCGGAGTTCGACCGGACGGCGCAAATTTTCAACAAGCATAAGGACGTTCATCTGTACGTCCGCGATACGTTGTCCTTCAAGCTGGCATCGGAGAAGTTCAACCGCTGCTGCGTTTATCTGTCGCCCGATATGGCCCATCAATTGTGGCCGATCCGTCATGCGGGCACCCCGGCCAAGGAGCTGCTGTGCTTCCTTCGCACCGACATCGAGAAGACGAAGGAGCAGGAGAGGCTGGAGGCGGAAGGCCGCGGCGATTATTTGGACTGGGGATCGCTGTACAGCCGGTTCGAGCAGAAGTCGATCAAGCTGATCGTCCGCCTGATCCAGAGGGGCAGCGGGCTTCCGATGCACACGATCTGGGCGAAGTACACCGACTATCTGGTGAATAAAGCGATCAAGCGTTTCGGCAGCTACCGGAGCGTGCAGACGTCGAGGCTGCACGGCCATATTTTGTCCTGCCTGATGGATAAGCCGAACGTTCTGCTCGACAATTCGTACGGCAAAAACTCGAATTATTATCAAACCTGGACAAGCGGGATCAAAACCGCAAGCCTGGTCGTCGAAGGGCAAAGCTCGAAGCCGGCTTCGGTCGCGAAATAAGCGAGATGCTTCCGAAGCAAGCTTTTTGTTCCGCACCCTTAATCGGGTGTATATTCACAAAAACTAAGCGTATGCTTCCGAAGCAAGCTTTTTGTTCCGCACCCTTAATAGGGTGTATATTCACAAAAACTTTTAGGAGGGATCGGCATGAAAATCGTACTTCTGTCCGGAGGCTCGGGCAAGCGCTTGTGGCCGCTGTCGAACGACTCCCGTTCGAAGCAGTTCTTGAAGGTGCTGAAAAATTCGGAGGGCGAGCTTGAATCGATGGTGCAGCGGGTCTGGGGCCAGATTGCGAGCGCCGGGCTCGGCGGCGACGCCTATATCGCGACGAGCAAGTCTCAGGTCGAAATGATCTACAGCCAGCTCGGCAGCGAAGTCGAAGTGATCGTCGAGCCGGAAAGAAGGGATACGTATCCGGCAATCGCGCTTGCGGCGACGTATCTGTATTCGGTGGCCGGCGCCGCGCTGAACGAGACGGTCGTCGTCATGCCGGTCGACCCGTATGTGGAAGAGTCGTTCTTCCATAAGACGAAGGAACTGGAGAAGGTGCTCGAGCAATCGGGCGCGGACTTGGCGCTGATGGGCGTGAAGCCGACTTATCCGTCCGAGAAATACGGCTATATCGTACCGCAAGACGGAACGGGTAAAGATGCGACGTACATTCATGTAAACAGCTTCCGCGAGAAGCCCCGCAAAGAAGAAGCGGCTGCCATGATCGAACAAGGCGCCCTTTGGAACTGCGGGGTTTTTGCGTTCAAGCTGGATTTCTTGATCAATATTCTTATCACGTACGGACTGCCGATCCAATACGAGGAGATGGCGCGCCAATACGGCAAAATGAAGAAAAACAGCTTCGACTACGAGGTCGTCGAGAAGGCGAACCGGATCGTTGCGGTACCGTACGACGGCGAGTGGAAGGATCTCGGAACCTGGAACACGTTGACGGAGGAAATTCGGGACCCGCTGATCGGCAAAGGCATTATCGCCGAAAGCTCGGACAATACCCACGTCATTAACGAGCTGGACATTCCGATCACGCTGCTCGGCGTATCCAATGTGGTCGTCGCGGCCAGCCCGGACGGCATCCTCGTGTCGGACAAAGCGGCTAGCCCGCTTATCAAGGACGTCATGAAGCATTCCGACCAGCGGCCGATGTGCGAGGAGCGCCGGTGGGGCTCCTACCGGGTGCTCGACTATTGGAAATACCCGGACGGCAACGAAGTGTTGACCAAGCGGATTATCATTTCGCCGGGCAAAAACTTGAGCTATCAATACCATCTGCTCCGCAACGAGGTATGGACGATCGTGTCGGGCAACGGGGTCATGGTGCTGAACGGGAAGCAATTCCCGGTAAGGGCCGGCGACGTGCTGACGATCGGCAAGACCGCCAGACACAGCTTGCGCGCGGAGACCGAGATGGAAATCATCGAAGTGCAGACGGGGACGGAGCTTATCGAAGAGGATATCGTAAGACTCGCCTTCGATTGGAACGAGATCATGGAAATTTGCGAAGGCGGCATGACGGCCGCTACGAACCAAATTCGGGAGTGATAGAGAATGAAAATTACGGTAATCGGCACGGGCTATGTCGGACTCGTATCGGGCGTTTGCTACGCGGAGCTTGGCAATGAAGTCGTTTGCGTCGACAAGGACGCCGGCAAAATCGAGATGCTGCTGGAGGGGAAAATTCCGATTTACGAACCCGGACTGAAGGAGCTGGCGGACAAAAACCGCTCCGAAGGCAGACTTGCCTTCACGACCGTCCTGGACGAAGCGGTGCGCGGGTCCGACATCGTCATTCTGGCCGTCGGAACGCCTCCGATGCCAAGCGGCGAAGCGAACCTGACCTACATTAACCAAGCCGCCCTCGAGATCGCCGACGCGATGAACGGCTACAAAATTATCGCGATCAAGAGCACGGTTCCGGTCGGCACGAACGAGCGGGTAGCCGAATTGATCCGTTCGCGCACCTCCGAGCCGTTCGACAGCATCTCGCTGCCGGAATTTCTGCGCGAAGGCTCCGCGGTGAAGGATACGCTGTATCCGGACCGGATCGTGATCGGCGCGGATAACGAGAAGGCGGCTGACGCGATGGTTCAGCTGCACCGGCCGCTTACCGATCAGATCATCGTGACCGATATCCGCAGCGCGGAGATGATCAAATACGCGTCGAACGCTTTTCTCGCGACGAAAATTTCGTTTATCAACGAGATTGCCAACATTTGCGAGAAGGTCGGAGCGGACGTTACGAAGGTTGCGGAAGGGATGGGCTACGACAAGCGGATCGGCGCCTCGTTCCTGAAGGCCGGCATCGGCTACGGCGGCTCCTGCTTCCCGAAAGATACGCGGGCGCTGATCCAGATCGCCGGCAACGTCGATTACGAGTTCAAGCTGCTCCGTTCGGTGGTGGAAGTGAATCAGGACCAGCGGATGAACGTGATCCGCAAGCTGGAGACGATCTTTGGCGGGGAGCTGCGGGGCAAGACGATCGGCATTTGGGGTCTTGCTTTCAAGCCGAATACCGACGACGTGCGGGATACGCCGGCTTTGGAAATTATGCAGTATTTGGCCGACAACGGCGTAAAGGTCAAAGCTTACGACCCGATCGCCCTGGACAATTTCAAAGCCTATTACGGCAAGGAAGGCGTCGTCTGGTGCGACAAGGCGCTTGATGTCGCGCAGGATGCGGACGCGCTTTGCCTGCTGACGGAGTGGGACGAATTCGCGGAAGCGGATTTGAATCTTCTGCAGTCCGTCATGAAGCAGGCGATTCTGATCGACGGACGCAACGTGTTTAAAGAAGAGGATTTGCTTGGAACGGATTTCATCTATTACTCCGTCGGACGCCCGAGCCTGAACAAAGGCGTCAAAGAGCAAATTCCGGTTATGCAACTGTAATCTAAACGATAGCGGGGTTGTCTCATGAATAAAGCAGTGAACATCGATGTAAGCCGTCTTTCCGGCGAAATGGCCTTTCTGCTGCTCCTGTTGCAAGACGCGGCTTCTTTAGACGAGGAAACGGCGCGGGGTTATGCCTCGGCCTTGGATTGGAACGCCTTTGTGGAGCTGGCGCTGCATCATCGCGTTTATCCGGCGGTGTATCTGAAACTGAATAGCCTCGCTTCGATTGTTCCTGCCGATACGATGGAGACGCTCCGCTATCATCATCATAGCAACACCTTCAAGATGCTGGAGCTGACGAAGGAGATGAGCCGCATCAGCGGAGCGCTTGCGGAGGACGGAATCCGGTCGATCCAGCTGAAGGGTCCTGTGCTGGCGATTCAGCTTTACGGCGATCTGTCGCTTCGGACTTCGAAGGATTTGGACATTCTGGTCGATCCGGACGATGTGGAGCTGGCGGAGGCGACGATGGCGAGGCTTGGTTATGAAGCCGCGGATAAGCACGATTCCGATCCGAACTGGAAGAGAAAGTACCATCATCTCAGCTTCTCGCACAAGGAACGCCGGGCCGAAGTCGAAATCCATTGGCGGCTTAATCCGAATCCGGTCGACAAGCATACGTTCCCGCAGCTGTGGGAGCGGCGGGAAACCGTTCCGGTGGCGGGACTGTCGTTCTATTCGCTCGGCAAAGAGGATCTTCTTTATTATTTGACCGATCACGGGGCCAGACATGCGTGGTTCCGCCTTCGCTGGCTGGTCGACATCGCCCGTCTCGTTCCGCATATCCGTGCCGAGGAGACGGACCGGTATTTCAAGAAGCATGGCGGGAGAGTATTCGCCGGGCAAGCGTTTCTGCTCGCGTCCGCATTGCTGCGGGCGGATATTCCCGGCGCATTGCTTCAGATGACAACCGGCAGGAAGGCGGTGCGCCTCGCTCAAGACGCGATGTTTTTTATATCCAAAATCGTAAAGCTTAACCCGGTTCCCGAAAAAAGCGCGGTGTGGCCGTATTTGAAATATACGCTGTCGCTTATGAAGCCGAAACAGAAATGGTTGTACCTGCTCAAGCATTTGGAGCCGAATATCGAGGACCGGCAGCAGTTGCCGCTGTCCAAGCCGTTTCATTTTCTTTATTTTCCGCTTCGCCCGTTTTTATGGTTGTGGAGGCATATTATCAATTAGTTCGCGTTTAGAGAACAAATTTTGATTCTTTTAATTTATTATTCTCGTTTTGCGACCCAAAAGGAATACTGCTCCCGAATACTATAGGTAGTCGTAAAGAATACCATTTTTGAATAGAGCGGGGTGTATTTCCTTGTATTATTACCGACTGTTCGGCCTGAACGTGAGGAGCGGGATCGCTCTCCCCGAAGGGTTCGAACTGCAAAATACGAATGCACCGATCGATGTCGACATCGAACTTAATCATAGATCATGCGAATTCGAAGCGAGCGGCGAGCCGGCAGGATTTGAAGCTGCGGATGGAGAGATGCGGTTCCGGGTGCCGGAAACCGCCCTCTATCGGATTGCGGGCGGCAGCCGGGTCGAAGTAACGCCATGGCCCGGAGCGGAAGAAGCGAGGATCAGGCTGTATTTGCTCGGAAGCTGCATGGGGGCGCTTCTTATGCAGAGAGGAATCCTTCCTCTGCACGGCAGCGCAGTCGTTATCGAAGGCAAGGCTTACGCGATCGTCGGCCAATCCGGCGCGGGCAAATCGACGCTTGCCGCGGCGTTCGCGAGCGCGGGCTACCCGTTAGTGACGGACGATGTCATTGCGGTATCCGTCTCCCATGCGCAAGAGGCCTCGAAGGTTTATCCTTCCTACCCGCAGCAGAAGCTGTGGGAGGAAAGCATCGAACAGCTGGGGCTTGCTTCCGGCGAATATCTCAGCGTTTATCAACGGGTCAACAAGTATGCCGTTCCGGTCCGGTCCCGGTTTCATCTGGAGCCGCTGCCTCTAGCCGGCGTTATCGAGCTGTCGGAGTTTTCGGAGCCGGAGCCGGAGATCCGCTCCTGCACCGCTCTGGAAGCCCTTCATGTGCTGAACGTTCACACGTACCGAAATTCGCTTGTTCCCTTGCTCCAATTGAACGAGTGGCATTTTCAATCGATCGCCAGGCTTGCGTCCCAGCTCCCGGTATACCAGCTTCGCCGTCCGGCGAACGGCTTTACGGCCTTTAGCCTGGTGAACCAAATCGTCAGCTTATCATTAGGGAGGTAAAACGTTATGAGCGTTAATGACAATGCCGTCACCGAACTTGTCGCGCAGTCGGAAGGCTTTCTGGTAAGCGATATGAACGGGGAAAAAGTGATGCTGAGCATCCAAAACGGCAAGTACTACAATCTGGGCGCGATCGGGGGACGGATCTGGGAGCTGATGGAGCAGCCGGTTTCCGTGCCCGCCATCGTAAGCCGGCTCGTCTCCGAGTACGATATCGAATCCGATGTATGCGAGCAGCAGGTTCGCCGGTTTCTCGGGCAGATGGAATCCGAAGGGCTCGTACAGGTGAAGAGGGTGTAGCCCGTGTACCGGAAAGCGAGAAAGGCCGCAAGGAAAATCCGGCGGTTTATGTCCTATCCCGCGCAGCTGAAGCGTATGTATATCGAGGCTTATTTCTATTTGGCATGGGGGAGGCTGTTCAAGCTGCTTCCTTTCGCCAAAGTGTCGTCTTCGCTTGGCGAGCATATGCGGGAGACGACTTACGCGTGCACGCCGGAGCAGGAGCTGCTTCTGCGTCAGGTGTCGAAGGCCGTCCATGCGATGAGCCGCGTCACCTGGTGGGAAAGCCAATGCCTGGTCAAGGCGGTGGCTGCGATGAAGATGCTGGAGCGGCGAGGGATTGCGTCCACGCTTTACTTGGGCAGCGGCCGCGACGACACCGGCAAAATGATTGCGCACGCTTGGCTGCGGAGCGGCTCGTATTACGTGACCGGGAACGAGCAGCTCGAGCGGTTCGCCGTCGTGGCGGTATTCGGCAAAAGCGCATAAGCCGCCCGCGCGGCGCGCGAGAAGCCTTGCACTTAACAGCGGACTCTGCCCGGGAGGCCGGAAGTCCGCAGGCGGGAGTTAGCTTATGAAGGATCTGTTCCATTACGTTCACAAATTGCGCAAAGCATCCGGCTGGCGCTTGTATATGAATATGGCGATGACGATCGCGATCAGCAGCTTGGACGGCATCGGCATTTATTTGATCGTTCCGCTGCTCGGCATTATCGGCGCGCTGCAGATCGATACGGACGCGATATCGTTATTGTCCGGGCTGGAGACGTTCGCGGAAGGGCTGTCGATTGAGCTGAGCCTGCCGCTCGTGCTTGGCCTATACGTGCTGATCGTAGGCGGGCAGGCGCTTCTGCAGCGGTTCCAGACGGTGCAAAACACCCGGATTTTGCAACGTTACGTGCGTACGCTCCGAATGGAGATGTACGGGGGGCTGCTGCGGGCCAAATGGGAGTTTTTTCTGCGCAAGCGGAAGTCCGATTTCCACCACGTGATGGTGAACGAGCTCGGACGGGTCAGCTACGGGACCTCCTTGCTGCTGCAAATGGCGACGGGTATTCTGTTCACCGTCATTCAGATCGGGCTCGCTTTCTTCCTGTCCCCGCTGCTGACGTTGGTCGTCATCGGGAGCGGCGCTTTGCTCGCCGTATTCTCCCGGAAGTTCGTCCGCAAGGCCGGACGCATCGGCGACAAGACGACGGAGCTGTCCCAAAGCTTCATGGCGGGGATCAGCGATCATTTTAACGGCATTAAAGACATTAAGAGCAACCGGCTGGAGAATTCGCATCTTTCCTGGTTCGACAACCTGAGCAGGGAGCTGGAGAGCAACGTCGTCGGCTTCATCAAGGTCAACTCGCTTTCCCAGTTCACGTACAAGGCCGCTTCGATCGTGCTGATCGCCGGCTTTGTCTACTTGGCTCTGGAAGTATTGCATACGCCGGCCGAGCAGCTCCTCCTGATCGTGCTGATTTTCTCGCGGTTGTGGCCGAGGTTTATCGGCATTCAGTCGAATATCGAGCAGCTGGCGTCCAGCTTGCCCGCTTTCAAGGCGATGCGCAAGCTGCAGGAGGAAGCGGACCGCGACCGGGAACTGGAAGGCTCCGGCTCGCCGGGCGAAGGAGAGCGCTGTCTCCCGGTGGACGGCATCGAATGCAGGCGTGTTTATTACCGGTACGATACAAGCGAGCCCGCTTATGCGCTGCGCGATATTAACGTGAAGATTCCGGCGAACCGGATGACGGCGATCGTCGGCAAGTCGGGCGCAGGGAAAAGCACGCTGATCGATATGCTGATGGGGCTCATCAAGCCCGAGCGGGGCGAAGTGCTGCTGGACGGGGCCGTCCTGAGCGAGGAGCGGCAGCTTCGGTCGCTCCGGAGCTCGATCGGCTATGTGGCGCAGGATCCGTTCCTGTTTAACGCCAGCCTCCGGGACAACCTGAAGCTGGTGGCGCCGCAAGCCAAGGACGACGAGCTGTGGGAGGCGCTGAAGTTCTCGGCCTCCGAGAAGTTCGTGCGGAAGCTGCCGCAGGGGCTCGATACCGTGATCGGCGACCGGGGCATCCGGTTGTCGGGAGGCGAGCGGCAGCGGATCGTCCTCGCGAGAGCGATCTTGAAGCGCCCGTCGATACTGGTGCTGGACGAAGCGACAAGCGCGCTGGACAGCGAGAACGAACGGCTCATTCAGGAGGCGCTTGAGCGGCTGAAAGGCAAACTGACGATTATCGTCATCGCTCACCGCCTGTCGACGATCCGCCATGCGGATCAGGTAATCGTCATGGATCAGGGCGAGATTATTCAGCAGGGCGGCTACCAGCAGCTGTCGCAGGAGACGAAGGGCAAGTTCCGGCAGCTGTTGAACTATCAATCGGAGGCTGTGCCGGCGGGAGATGAGATGGCATGAGCGTAATCGCTGGAATGGTGCAGACGGAGGGGCCGCTCCGTGCGGACGGCGGCCCGCGAGCGCTGCTGGAGGCGATTCGGGCTTATCCCGGCGACGGCTTCGATGCCTGGGACGACGAACGTGCCATGCTCGCCTGCCGGTTGCTGCGGATAACGCCGGAATCGGTGCGCGAGCGGCAGCCGTACCGCGACGGATCGTCAGGGATAACCATAGTGGCCGACGCGATTATCGACAACCGCGTTCAGCTGTTCGACATGCTTCAGGTAGAACGGGAGCGGAGAAGCGGGATGACCGACAGCGAGCTGATCGTCCTGGCCTACCGGAAATGGGGGATGGAAGCGCCGCGTTACTTGATCGGAGACTTCGCCTTCGTCCTGTGGGATGCGGATAATCGGCAGCTGTTCGGGGCGAGAGACTTGCTCGGCAGCCGGACGCTGTATTACCGCAGCGAGCCGGATCGCTTCACGTTCTGCAGCGTCATCGAGCCGCTGTTCTCCCTGCCGGGGATGCGGAAGAAGCTGTGCGAGGAGCGGTTCGCCGAATATTTGGCCATCCCGACGCTGCTGGATGCGGTCGATCCGCATACGACCTATTACGAGAGCATTCGGCAGCTGCCGCCGGGCCATGCTTTTCGCTGGTCGGACGGGAAGCTCGCCGTGCGGCGATACGGGAGCGTCGTGCCGGAGAACCGTATCGTTCTCGGCTCCGACGGCGAATACGTGGAGGCGTTCCGGGACATTTACCGGGAAGCGGTTAGAGCCAGGCTCCGGACCGTAAGACCGGTGGGGGTTACGCTCAGCGGAGGGCTCGATTCCGGCTCGGTATCCGCGTTGGCCGCCCGGCTGCTTGCGCAGGAGGGCAGAAGCCTGCAAGCTTACAGCTACGTGCCCGAGCCCGATTTCGTCGATTGGACGCCAAGAAGCGTGCAGGCGGACGAAAGTCCGGCGATTCGGACGGTCATCGACTATATCGGCAACATTCGGGGAAGCTTTCTCGATTTTGCGGGCAGAAGCTCTTATACCGAAATCGACGAATGGATCGACCGGATCGAAGGGCCTTACAAAAACTTCGAAAACGCCTTTTGGATTAAAGGCATTCACGAGGAGGCGTCGCGCCAAGGGGTAGGCGTCCTGCTCACGGGAGCGAGAGGCAACTATTCCGTCTCCTGGGGCTCGACGGTCGCGTACTACGGCATGCTGCTGAAAAAGCTTCGATGGCTGCGGCTATACCGGGAAATGACGCTGTGCGGGAAGCAGCTTGGCACGAGCCGCAAACGGATTGCGCGCGCGGTCAAGCGGCAGGCGTTTCCGGACAAGGGCGGAGACTTCGCGCCGGACGTGCCGCCGATCATCGCGCCGTCGTTCGGCAGCCGCACGGGCGTGTTCGAGAAGCTCGCGGATTTCGATGTCGGCTTAAAGCCTGCGGAGTACGACCTGATGAAGGACCGGGACAACTATTTCAATAATTTGTCCGTCCTCGGCATGCAGGGTACGATTGCGGCAAAGGCGTCGTACCGGCTGGGCATTTGGGAGCGGGACGCGACCAGCGATGCGCGCCTGATCCGATTCTGCCTGGCCATTCCGGTCGAGCAATACGTCAAGGACGGCTTCGGGCGGGCGCTGATCCGGAGAGCGACGGAAGGGCTGCTGCCGGACAGCGTTCGCTTGAACCAGCGGACCCGCGGCATTCAAGGGATGGACTGGGTGCACCGGATCAGGCCGCAATGGCCGGCTATTCGGGAGGAGCTGGATCGGCTCTGCCGGGACGAGCGGGCTGCCCGCTACTTGGACGTGGAGCAGGTGAAGCAATCGATGAGCCGTACCCGTTCCGGCGTCAAGCCGGAGCAGGCGGACGACCCGAACCTGAAAGTGCTGATGCGGGCGCTGATTGCCTATCGGTTTCTGCAAAGGCTGGAATGAAAAAAAAGCGCTTGAAGCGCTTGAAAGGAGGTGAAAACCATGGAGAAAAAACAATGGACTGCTCCGTCCGTAGAGGTGCTGCATATTTCCGAAACGATGGCGGGACAAGGCGTTACGAAAATGGACTTTACTTACGTTGACGGCAAGCTCGTAGACATCGATGTATACGACTCCTAGTATTTATTCCATATGACACGCCTGCGGCGGAAACGCGAACGTCACTCGCGTTTCCGCCGCGGCGCTTTGCCGCCCGTGTCTGCCGTAAATGCTTGCCCAAGCATGCGGCGGACGCGGGCGGCAAAGTTTTTTATGCGTAATCGTTGTCCCGGACGGATGGACGCAATTCGATTGCATCCGGCTCGGACGGAATGCCGGATTCCTTCGACCGGTCGCGCAGGACGCGGTCGAGCAAGCTGCGGATCAATTCGATATCTTCTTTCTCCAGCGGGATGCCGTCCCAATGGAGCTGATCGTAATTGAGATATTCTTTCGCATTGTGGCTTGGCTCGGGAGGATCGGGCGATTCGGTCAAACCGAGCAAGTAATCGGCCGAAGTATGCAGTTTTTTCGAGATGATCTGGATCGATTCGATCGTAGGCTGCCTGTAGCCGGATTCGTAGCCGGCATACGTGCTTTTGGCCACGCCGACGAAATCCGCCACTTCCTGCATCGTCAATTTCCGCTTTTTCCTCAGTTCTTTTAGCCGCTTCGCAAACATGCTCTTACCTCTCCCAAATCGTTTTCTACCGTTTGCACAGCGTGCAAGCATTAGAAATGAATACCTGTCCAAACACGGAAACAGCCGGTTTGACAGCTTTCTTCTATTATATCGACAATTGTTACCGTTAACATAATACAAACGGTTCATTTGTGAATCGAATTTTCGCTTTGGCGCGGGCAAATATCCGCTTTACCGCTGCAGCCTTGATACGAAGGCATCGGTAAAAATCATTATAGCATGATCGCATTCGCGTTGATATATCGCCCGGAACGATTTTTAGAAGTTCCTTCCTAATTATGACAATATAACAATAGGTTTTGTTTTTGCATGCCGGTTTATTTCCGGAGCGAACGGCCGGCCTTTCGCCGGGACGACGAAGCCGTTTCGCCAGGGACGCCTCCGTTCAACCGTTTTGCCCGTTTATCGAATGAATGCTACAATTACAATATAATTAATCGAATGCAAAGCGAGGGTATAACATCATGTCAGTTTCTAACGGACGCATGCTGGTATTTGTAGGATCGTACGCGGAAGCTTCGGCCGACGGCGTATACACTTTCGAATTGAACGAAAGCACGGGAGAGCTTATCGCACTGGATGCGGTCGGCGGATTAAAAAATCCGACCTTCCTTCATTTGGACGCGCCGAAGCGCAAGCTGTACGCGCTCGCGGAGATCGCGGCGGAGGACGGCTCGAAGGCGAGTGACGCCATCGCGTATGCGATCGATCCGAAGACGGGATCGTTAACCGAAACGAGCCGCGGGTTCGCTTCGGCGGGTCCGACCTGCCACATTCAGAAAAGCCCGGACGACCGCTATTTGACGTTTACAAGCTATCATAAGGGGATCCTCAGCCTGGTAGAGCTTACGGAGAACGGCGAAATCGGAAGCCTCTTGGACGAGAAGCAGCACGAAGGCGTTAACGAAAATGCTTCGCTGCGGGACATCCCGCATTTGCACTCGTCCTTTTACAGCCCGGACGGCCGCTTCATGCTCGTGTCGGATCTGGGCACCGACAGGGTGTTTACATATGCGATCGACCGCGGCGCGAACAAGCTGGAGCAGATCGGCTTTACGGCTTTGCATCGCGGGGCCGGTCCGCGCCATCTCGTGTTCCATCCGAACGGCCGCTATGTTTACGTCATTAACGAGCTTGATTCGTCCGTCACGGCTTTCGCCTATAATGCCGAATCCGGCGCGCTTTCCGAGCTGCAGAACATCTCGACGCTCCCGGCAGATTACAACGGCGACAACGGCTGCGCGGAAATTGCGATATCGGAGGACGGCCGTTATTTGTACGGCTCGAACCGCGGCCACGACAGCATCGTCGTGTATGCCGTGGACGGGGACAGCGGCAAGCTGACCGTCGTGCAGCATGTTTCGACCGAAGGCGGCCATCCGCGCCACTTCTCGATTGTTCCCGGCGGCGACTACTTGATTGCGGCCAACCGCGATTCGGACCGCAACCTGGTCGTGTTCCGCATCGACAAGGAGAGCGGCAAGCTGGAATCGACCGGCCGCCATATCGCGTTGTCGAAGCCGGTATGCGTCTGGGCAGCCCGGTTCTAATCCGCCGCTTCCGCTCCTAAACGTTTAACCCCTTTGCCGCTTGGCAAAGGGGTTATTTGTTGCCGGATTAATTGGCGGTAGAGTCGCCGTAATCCGCCCATAGCTCGCCGGCAACGGTTACGGCGGCTGCAGCGCGCGGCCATCCGACGTAAAAGGCCAGATGAGTCATCGCTTCGGCCAGCTCCTCTTGCGTGACGCCGTTATGCAGCGCAAGCTCCAGATGGTAAGGGAGCTGGGCCGTATGCTCGGAAGCAATCAGAGCGGCGACAGTAATAAGGCTGCGGTCGCGGGGGGACAGCTCTTTCCGCTGCCATAGCTCCCCGAAAAGCACGGTGTCGGTATAGTCGGCGAGCTTAGGCGCAAATTCGCGCAGCAGCTCCCTGGTTGTTTTGTTGTTGGTCATCGGATGCATCCTCCTTCAACGTCGTGATGCCGAGGCGGCCTCCCGGGGACTTATTTTAAACGAAATGCCCGGAAAACGAATGTCAGCGAAGCATTTGAGCTTCGCCCAATCCGAACGACCAATCGGCGAATTCCGTCTCAAGCAGCTGAACGAACACGTCCTCCTTCCGCAGTCCGCATCGCTCGTGCAAAAGAGCGGCGAGTCTGTCGTACAAGCGCCGCTTTTGTTCCTCCGTCCGGCCGGACTTGGCCGTAATTTGGATGTATAGCAGCTCGTCGCTCCTGAGCACGCCCAAATAAGAAGGACTATAGACGAATTCGTGCCTTTTATGGCCGTGAAATACTTGGAAGCAATCGTCCTCGGGAATATGGAAGGCTTCAATGAGCGCCGTCAAGATGCAGCGGCCGGCGGCGAGCAGCCGTTCCTCGCCATGCTTCCCTTCCATATAGCTGATTCGTACGAATGGCATCTTCGGTTCACCTCCCATTCATGGTAAATTCATTGTACATAAGCTTTCTTCATTTATATAATTGAAAATATTAAACCGATAATTCGATTTTACGAATGAAGAAGGTGCGTCTCATGGATTTGAAGGAGTTGACCGCGTTTCGCGCCGTCATAACCGAAGGGACGTTCTCCAAAGCGGCGGCCAAGCTGAATTACGCGCAATCGACCATTACCCATCAAGTGCAGCGCCTCGAGAAGGAATTGGGCTTTCCGCTCTTTAAGCGGGGCTGGGAGGCTGAACTGACGCCGGCCGGGGCGGCCTTTGCGAAGGAAGTCGACAGTCTGATCGCACATTGGGAATATGCGGCGGATCAAGGAAAAGCGCTCATGCGGGAGGAAACCGGCACGATCAGGCTGGGGGCGATCGAGTCGGCGGCAGTCAGCTTCTTGCCGTCTGCGCTGCAGCGGTTCCGGGAACTGAAGCCGAAGCTTCGCGTCGAGATTGCGGCCGGCAATACGGAGACGCTGTCCGCCGCCCTGCGCAGGGGAGACGTCGATATGGCCGTTTGCGCGGGAACGGGAAATTCGGACGAGTTTTACTATGAACCGCTCTACAAAGAGGAAATCGTCTTTATCGCGTCCAAGCGGCATCCGTTGGCGGAGCGCGGGGAGCTGGCGCTTGAGGAGCTGTTCGGCCATCCGTTCGTCGTCGGCGGCAGAACCTGCATGTATTACGCAAGGCTGGAGAGCGAGCTCGCCAAATTCGCGGCGGTCCCGTTCTGCTATTCGGTCAGCCTGATATCGGCTATTCCGGCATATGCCGCGCGCTTGTCGGCGGTTGGCGTCGTCCTGCAATCAACGCCTTTGCCGGACGATATGCTAAAGCTTCCGGTCCGTTTGGCCGACCCTTATATCGAGGTCGGCATCGTCCGCCGCCGCCGCGAGGAATATTTGCCTACGGCCAAAAGGCTGCTGATTGAAACAGTGCGGGAATTATGCGGCGCTGCGGGAGACGGAGAGCGGTAGTCCGCCGCGTCATTTGGGAAAAATATACGTTTTGCTTATTTGCGCAAATTCATGTATTATCAATTTAGAATCATTCTAAATTGAAGCGGAAACGAGTCTATGGGGGTGAAGCATATGAACATTCAAGCGGAAATCGATAAAATCAATCAGCAGCTCGCCGTCAAAGGCTACAAGCTGACGCGACAGCGGGAAGCGACCGTATTGGTGCTGCTTGAGAACGAGAAGGATCATCTTAGCGCAGAAGAAGTGTTCATGCTTGTTCGGGACAAGTACCCGGATATCGGACTGGCGACCGTATATCGGACGCTGGATTTGCTGCATGAGCTTCATATCGTGGAGAAAATGAACTTCGGCGACGGCGTGGCAAGGTACGATCTGCGCGGCACGGAGCAGGCTCATATGCATCATCATCTCATTTGTACGGATTGCGGATCGGTTGTGGAAATCAAGGACGACTGGCTTCTGGAGCTGGAACAGCGGGTACAGCGCGAGTTCGGCTTTACCGTGTCGGACCACCGGCTTGAGTTTCTCGGCATATGCAGCGAATGCAGCGGCAAAAAGGAGCCGGCGGACAAAAAGGCCTGATATCCCTTTATTACGGATAGGACAAAAGCGAGCGCTTGGAAGAGGTTAAGATTCCCGGCAGGCTCGCTTTTTTGGCGTTATCCGCGTATCGTTTACGGTTGACCGAAATTGGCATTCGGAACAACCGTGTATCGATCCAAATACTTTGTAGTGTTTGGAACGACCATAGCCGATTTAATTCGGCTCGATTCGAATGTGAACGCCCAGTGTTCAACTATTCGGCGGGAGGAAGACGTCGAAGAAGGGGGAACGATTATGGAGAAAAAGGCGAGCCGTTCTAAATTCCTTATTCCGTTTTATATTGCATTCGCCGTAACGGTTTGCGCGGCGGCAGGAGGCATGCTCTTCTTAACCGCCGGCGATGAGAGGCCCGTCCATCGGTTTATATTGCCGAAAGGGTTTACGGGATGGGTCGAAGTTGTCTACGAACAACCGGGTTATCCCGCTTTAAAAAAAGAGGGACGGTCCTTCGTCTATGAGGTGCCGTCTTCCGGAAAAATAGCGACTTCCAGCCGAAATGCTTCGGGACCCATGGAGCTTTATTATGCCGAGCAGGATGGACGACGAATCGAATTGCCGACCGATGTGCCGACGGTCCATGGACGCTTCATCCGGGGGAAGCGGCGGACCTAACCGTCCGACTGAAAAGTTACCCGGCAAGCTTAGTTTTTTTGTAGGGACGGAAGAACAATGGCGGGAGGCGGCGGAGCGCAATCCGCCCCATGATTAGACGGAAGAGGGGATGCCGTTCCAACAAGGCGGCCTTAACGCTGCTCCTCCGCTTTTTTGCGCGCCCTGTGCCGCCGCACCTTCATTAGGTTGCCGCACAATTTATCGTCGCAGTACCGCTTGGAGCGGTTGCGGGTTTCGTCGTAATAGACCCATAAGCAGTCCGGGTTGTCGCATATGCGCAAACGGCCCGGCTCGCCGTCCGCCATCTTGGCCGCGAAGTCGGCGGCTATGTCGGCCATAACTTGCTTCCAATTCGATTGAAGAGGCACGTATTCGAGTTTCCACTCTTCGGCGTCCCCGCCCAGCTGCCGGGTAATAAGCCCTTCGGCCAGCACGGCGTTAAAGGCTATCAAGTCTTCACTGCCGATCTTCTCCCCGTTGATTAAGGTCCGTACGATGCGCAGCAGAAGGGAACGGAATTGTTTCAGCTCGGCCAACTCGCGCGCATCGGGATAAGGAAGATCGGGGAAGCGGTGTTCCGCAAGCCATTGCTTGAGCCATTGAGGCTCGTCCAGCCGGTCCTTTTCCCCCAGCTTTCCTTTCCAATCGCGCCATATCGTATTCAAGTAATCGTCCCATAACATGCCGAGCCACTTCCCTGTAACAGTCTGTCGTTCCATTAGTGTAACATCTAAAGTTGCGGTTTTCCAGTTACTTGAAAGACTTCTGGAAATGTGTTACATTGTGGAATGTAACGATTAAAAATGATTTAACAAGTTACAATTGAAGGAGGAAACGCGATGAACAAGATGGAGCTGATTCGGCACGGATGGGCTTGTGCGTACGAGAAGGAAGACTGGCATCCGCCTTTGCGCGATGCGCTGAACGGAGTGACGGCCGAGCAGGCAAGCTGGAAGCCGGAAGGGGAAGCGGTCAATTCGATCTGGGAAAACGTGAACCACCTGATTTTCTACAAAGAAAGGTTTCTGAAACGGTTGACAGGCGAAGAAACGCCGGAAAGCTATCCGAAGGACGTGACGAACGACGACACGTTCGCCGTGCCGGATCCCAGCGAAGAGGCGTGGGCGGCTTCCGTCAGCCGGCTGGCCGCCGTGCATGGCGAGATTCGCAGCCTATTGGAGAAGTATGACAAAAAGGATTTCGAGCGACAATTGCCGACCCACCCGCTGGGCACATGGGCGTTCAGCCTGATCATGCACGATTCGTACCATACCGGCCAAATCATTCAGCTCCGCAAGCTGCAAGGCAGTTGGCCGTCGCGGCGTTCCTTTGAATAAACCGGAATCATACGGCAGATTCCCCGCGCCGCGGGGAGCCTGCTTTTTTTTTCTCGCCGATCAAACGTTTCGTCAATAAAGTCGGGAGACAAAATCGTCGTGGCTTGAGCGGCCGGAAAAGGAGTATTCCAGCGATCTATGGAATAAATTAGGTAGATATGGCGAGTATGATCGCGGGAAGGAGAAAACCCGATGAAGCGCATTGAATTTGAATATGCCGATAAGCTGCATCCGCGCGAAATCTCGTTCGCGGCGGCATTTGCGGCGCTGGCCCTTTACGCGGTTATCGACCGGGATTATAGCTTGCTGCTGTATGAAGGGCTGCTCGGTTTATCTTTCTTCTGGCTGTTCGGGACGAAGCTCATCGACCGATGGAAAAAAGACGATATCGTGCTTCGGGGCACGTTAACCTCAATGGACAACTCCCGCCGTCGCGGCATATGGACCGGATATCTGATGACGGAGAACGAAATCTTCGAATTCCCTTTCCCGGAGGAGGAAAAAAGCTTTTTTCAAGCTTTGCTGCAGCATGAGCTCGAAGTGACCGTGGCAAGACGGTCGCGGGCGCTGCGGTCGTGCGTTATGTTGGAACGGAGGGAAGAGCGGGAAGGATGCTGACAAGCCTGATCGTCGTTTGCGCGCTTACGATGATTATCCATACGGCGGAAACGTTGTCGTACGCGATCCGGTACGCGGGAGTTAAGCTGAACAAAATAGCCGTCGCATTGTCGCTGACGGGCATTATCGTGCTTGTATCGCGAACGGCCAACCTGATTCAGGCGCCGCTTACCGCCAAGTTCGTCGATTACGCCCGCATCGACGCGTCATTTGATTTGCTTGGGTTTATGCGCGTCATCCTGCTGGCCTCGTCGGCCGGAACGATTGTCGCCATAGCGCTGTTCCCGACGTTCGTTCAGCTGTTCGGACGGATTATCGCCAAGCTGGAGGTGGCGGGCTCGCTGCCCCGGCTTGTTGCCAGCGTCACGGTCGGCCAGCTCAAAAATACGCGGCACTATATCCGCAAGCCGTTCGTTTCGCTTCGTTCGTTCCGCTATTTGGACGTGCCGAAACGGTTTATAGCGTTAAATATCGTCGTGACCGCGTTTTATACGGTGGGCGTCATGTCTTCGCTTTATGCGGCGCATCTCATTCCGGCGTTCAGCACGACGGCGTCGCAGGCGTCCGGCATTATCAACGGCGTGGCGACCGTCCTGCTGACGATTTTTATCGATCCCCAGCTCGGGCTTATAATGGACCAAGCGCTGCGCGACGAATCGTCCAAGGACAAGCTGGGCAAAGTGTATACGCTGCTTATGGTGTCCCGGTTCCTCGGCACGCTGCTCGGGCAGTTCGTGCTGGTGCCGGCCGCTTATTTCATTTGCTTAATCGTGAAGGCCATTTAATACCGAGAATTGAAAAGGAAGGATGTGCAGCATGATGGATTTCGAAACGGTTATGGCGGAGCTGGAAGCGCTCGGCAAGGAACGGACCAAAAAAACGTACATAAGCAACGGCGCGCATGAGCCGCTATTTGGCGTGGCTACGGGCGCAATGAAACCTCTCGCAAAGAAAATCAAGAAAAATCAGCCGTTGGCCGAGCGGCTTTACGCGACCGGGAACTACGATGCCATGTATTTCGCCGGCGTTATTGCGGACCCTATGGCGATGACGGAGGCCGATTTCGAGCGTTGGATGGATGCGGCTTATTTTTATATGCTGTCCGATTATGTGGTTGCCGTAACGTTGTCGGAAACTGATTTCGCGCAAGCTGTTGCCGATAGATGGATCGCAAGCGGCGAAGAGCTTCGAATGTCGGCGGGCTGGAGCTGTTACTGCTGGCTTCTGGGCAATCGCCCGGACAGCGAATTCAGCGAAAGCAAGATGGCCGGCATGCTCGATCAGGTGAGAAATACGATTCACGAATGTCCAGACCGTACGAAATCGGCGATGAGTAATTTTATCTACACCGTTGGGATTTCCTATTTGCCGCTCCATGATAAGGCCGTGGAAACCGCAAAGGCGGTAGGCCCGGTCGAAATCGGAAGAAACAACAAAAAAAGCAGCGTCTCGGTCCCTTCCGAAAATATTCAAAAGGCCGTAGCTCGAGGGCAGCTTGGCTTTAAACGCAAATATGTAAGGTGTTAGCGTCGTTTGTTGCGGAGTTGAAGAGGGGCTTGCCGCCCCTCCTTCTCGGTTATTCATACACGTTGTCGAACGCTTCTTCGATCTGCGGAATAATCGCGTCCCAGTCCGCGTCCGGCGTTTTGGTAACCGTCACGAAATCGCGGATGCCGAAGATGTTGTCGACGCCTTCAATGCCGAGCAAGGCGGCGGCAAGCGGATGGTCCGCAGCGGCGCCGCTTTTGAGCGATATGCTGGACGGTCCTTCGAAAATCGCGGCGCTGGCGTTCACTTTTACCGCGTTGGGGTTGGGCGTTTCTTGAAAGCTGATTTGAATGGACATGTTTTCCTCCCGAGAGTTTGGTGGAGCTGCCGCTTCCCTGCGATTGCTTCGCAGCAATAGCCGGCTTCGGAAGCTTTCCGCTCTAAGTTGTGCGGCTTCGTAAACCGTTATCGCGACGAACCAATCGTCGCAGCGACAGCATGCGCTTCCGGCTTATTATAGCATTGTTTGCCTGTAAAACCATATGCAACCGGGTCCGGCCGCCGGCCGAGAAGAAGGATAGAGTTTTAGGGGCACTTGGTATATAATGGATAGGAGTACGCATTGAGAGAACCGATAGAATGAGGAGAGGGAAGGTGTCGGTATGAAATTCAGTGAATATCGCTATGAACGTCCCGACGTTAAGCAGTTCGGGGAGAAGCTCAAGGAGCAGCTGGCCGCGTTTGAAGCGGCGGACAGCTACGAGAAGCAGGACGAAGCAATGAGCCGCATTAACAAGCTTCGGAGCGAATTCGACACCATGAGCACCATCGCCTCCGTTCGCCATTCGATCGATACGACGGACGCTTTCTACAAGGCGGAGCAGGACTTTTTCGACGAGGCGGGTCCTATTGTGCAAGAATATGTGACCGACTACTACCGCGCGTTGGTTCATTCCAGGTTCCGGCCGGAGCTGGAAGCGAAGTGGGGAACCCAGCTGTTCCGTCTGGCCGAGCTGTCGCTGAAGACGTTCAGCCCGGAAATCATTGAAGATTTGCAGCTGGAGAACAAGCTGACGACGGAATATTCGCAGCTGATCGCCTCGGCCAAAATTATGTTCGAAGGCGAAGAGCGCACGCTGCCGCAGCTTACGCCGTTCGCCCAGTCGAAGGACCGCGACATGCGGAAGCGGGCGGAGGAAGCTCGCACCGGATTTTTGCTGGAGAACGAGGGGAAGCTCGACCGCATTTACGACGATCTTGTCAAGGTGCGCACGACGATCGCGAAGAAGCTCGGCTACGACAATTTCGTCGCGCTCGGTTACGACCGGATGAGCCGTACCGACTACGATGCCGGCATGGTTGCGGCGTTCCGCAAGCAGGTGGAGGAATCGATCGTCCCCGCAGTGACCAGGCTGAAGGCGCGCCAGAAGGAGCGGATCGGCGTCGAGGAGCTTCTCTACTACGACGAGGGCTTCAACTTCAAGTCGGGCAACGCCTTGCCGAAGGGCGATCCGGAATGGATCGTGGCGGGCGGCGAGCGGATGTATACGGAGCTGTCGCCGGAGACGAAGGCGTTTTTCCAATACATGAAAGACAATGAGCTGATGGATCTGGTCAGCAAAAAAGGCAAGCGGAGCGGCGGTTATTGCACTTATATCAGCGAATACGGCTCGCCTTTTATTTTCTCCAATTTTAACGGCACCTCGGGCGACATCGACGTTCTGACGCACGAAGCGGGACATGCGTTCCAGGTGTACGAAAGCCGCAAGTTTAAGGTTCCGGAATATAGCTTCCCGACCTACGAAGCGTGCGAGATCCATTCGATGAGCATGGAGTTTTTCACCTGGCCGTGGATGGACTTGTTCTTTAAGGAGGACGCGGACAAATACCGCTTCGCGCATTTGGCGAGCGCGCTTACGTTCATCCCGTACGGCGTTTCGGTCGACGAATTCCAGCATTTCGTGTACGCCAACCCGGAGGCGACGCCGGCCGAACGGAAGCAGGCTTGGCGCGACATCGAGCGCAAATATTTGCCGCACCGCAATTACGGCGACAACGACTATTTGGAGCGGGGCAACTATTGGCATCGGCAAGGGCACATTTTCAACACGCCGTTCTATTACATCGATTATACGCTGGCCCAAATTTGCGCCTTCCAGTTCTGGAAGAAGATGCACGAGGACCGCGAGTCCGCCTGGAACGAATATTTGAACCTGTGCCGCCAAGGGGGCAGCTTGTCGTTCACCGAGCTGGTAAAGGTGGCGGGCTTGATCTCGCCGTTCGAAGAGGGCTGCGTCACTTCCGTGATCGGCAGCATCGAGCAATGGCTTAACGGCGTTAACGATAAAAGCTTTTAATCCTTAACGCGGATAATTATAGATCCGGATGAGCAAGAGCAGGCCGGCATCCTAGAAAATTCTCGGGTGCCGGCCTGTTTTGCTTCAAGCGGCATCGGGCTTGCTTGAGGTTGAACAAAACGGTTATCGAACAGCGGGAGGGACGACATGATTACGTATCGTTTTTTAAACGAGCTGCCGATCGGGGAAGTGTCCGGGCTATGGAATGCGGCGTTTGAAGGTTATTTCGTCGACGCTTCGATGCCGCTGGACCGGTTCATCGCCCGCGTCGCGGCCGAAGGGCTGTCGCTTGAACGGTCGCTGGCTTGTTATGTGGACGGCGAGCGGGCGGGAATCGTGATGAACGCGTTTCGCGAGGTCGACGGAAAGATGCAGGCAAGGAACGCCGGCACGGCAATCGTGCCGAAATTCCGCCGCTCCGGCATCGGCAAGGCGATGATGGAACGGAACGAGGAGCTGTACAAGGAATATGGAGCGAAGCGGGCGGTGCTGGAGGCGATTAGCCGGAACGAGCCGGCCATTCGGCTGTATGAAAGACAAGGCTACCGGATCGCCGACCGGCTGAAGCTGCTGTCCGGCGAACGGTTCGCCGCGATTTCGCCGGAGGCGGGGGCTGGCGGCTCATCTTATACGGTGAGCAGAGGACCTGCGGCAGAAGCCGCCGCGCTTTCCTGGTACCGCCAAGGCGAGATATGGCAGGCCGGACTGCCAAGCTTAAAGGACGGCGAATGCATTCTCGTGCGCGACGGAGAGGAAGCCGTAGGCTTCGGCCTCATTCGGAGAAGATACGACGATAACGGCCGCTTGGCCGGCATTGTGCTGTTCCGCTGCGAGGCGGCTCCGGGGCGCACGGATCGGGAAGCCGTGCTGCTGGCTGCGCTGCGGGAAATATGGCAGCCGGAGCTTGACTGCAGCCGGAGCGCGTTCAACATCTCGTCTTCCGAGGACGCGCTTCTCGGCGTGCTGGAGCGGATGGGTTTTGCCGAAACGATGGAGCAGGTGCTGATGGTGAAGGAACTGGCGTGATCGGGGCAGCCGGATGTCAGGCTTGTGCGCGTTTTAACAGGCCCGCTAGCATTCTTTTGCTTCTAAATAGATAGAAGAACGGGAGTCGTGAACCATTCACGGTTCTTGTTTTTTTACAGATGCGGCAGACCGTCCAGATTGGGCGGTTTTTTTATTTTCAATCGGCGGTTGACAACAAAACACGCTCGACTCTATAGTGAGTATAACACTAACTACTATGGAGGCCGCCGAGATGGAGGATATTTATAAGGAGCTTCAAAGGTTCGGATTCTCTCTTTACGAATGCAAAGCTTATATCGGACTGCTGCAGCATGATCCGATGACCGGCTATGAAATAAGCAAACGGTCGGGCGTCCCGCGCTCGATGATTTACGAGGTCCTCGGCAAGCTTGTCGATAAGGGGGCCGTCTATACGATTCCTTCGGAGCCTGTGACCTACTCGCCGCTTGCGGTCAAAGATTTGATCGGGCGGCTGCGCAAGCAGTTCGAACAGTCCTTCGATTATGTGGAAAGGCGTCTGTCCGCCCTCGGGAGCGAGCGGGAGGTGGATCTCATTCGGCGGATCAGCGGCGACGAGCCGGTGATAGCGGAGATGGCCGATTTGATCGCCCATGCGGAGAAAGAGCTATGGCTGACGGTATGGGACAGTCAGGTCGCTCCCATTCAAAAGGCCGTGATGGAGCGCGTGAACGAAGGGGTACCGGTCTTCTCCGTCTTGTTCGGAAGCCCGGATACCGAGCTGGGGGCGACCTTCCATCACGATTATATGCCGCCGGAGGTAGCCGAGGAGCGGATGGGAGGTCGGCTTACCATTGCCGCAAGAGACAAAGAGGAGGTGCTCATCGCCAATTTCGCTCCGAATACGACGGCTTGGGCGGTGAAGACGACAGACCCGGCGCTTGTGCTGGTCGCGGTGGAATACATCCGGCACGATATCATGTTCGCGGAGGCCACCCAAGCGCTTGGGGCGGAACGGGTAGAAGCGTTGTGGCGCGGCAGGCCCGATCTTTTCCATGTTGTAACGGGCAGAAGGTTGGAGGAGTTTGAGCAAGGAGAGGGAAGTCGATGAGAGGGGAACAAGCTGCGGTCAAACAAGCCGTTCCGGATCAGGGCCAGAAGGCCGAAAAGACAGAGAGGGAGGATACGTTTCTTCAAGGGGTAAAAGAGTGCGTCCCTACGCTGCTCGGTTACTTAAGCATCGGACTCGCCGCGGGGGTCGTCGAAAAGACGGCTGGCATGAGCGTAGCCGAAATCGCGCTTATTTCGATTCTCCTGTACGCCGGCTCCGCCCAATTTATAACGGCCGGCATGATCGCCGCCAGCATGCCGGCCACAGCCGTTATCGCGACCGTGTTTTTCGTGAACCTGCGCCATATTCTGCTCAGCGCGGCGCTCTCTCCCTATTTCCGGCATCTGACGCCGCTTCGGAACATGCTGGTTGGGGCCCTTCTGACGGACGAGACGTTCGGCGTTGCGATCAATAAGGCGATCCATCGCAAGCGGATCAGTGAAAAATGGATGCACGGCTTGAACGTAACGGCCTATTTGAACTGGATTGCCGCCAATATAGCGGGCGCTTATTTGGGCCAATGGATCGCCGATCCGGAAACGTACGGCCTCGATTTCGCCTTGCCCGGCATGTTTATCGGGCTGCTCGTACTGACGATGGCAAGCCGGAACAAGCTGCTGCGGGACACCGTTGTAGCGATAAGCGCAGTTGTCGTTACAATCGTCGTCTCCATTCTGTATGGAGCGAATATCGGGGTTATCGCAGCGACTTTACTTGCATCTACAGTAGGATTGGTGATCGAAAAATGGAAATAAGATGGAGCATTCTCGTTATCATAGCCGGCGCCGCGGCCGTCACGTTTATCCCGAGAGTTCTGCCGCTCATGCTGCTGAGCCGGATGGCCTTGCCGGATTGGATCATCCGCTGGCTGCAATATGTGCCGATATCGGTCATGGCCGCATTAATCGGCCAAGAGCTGTTTCTGGAGGACGGCAGGTGGGTTCCGCTCACCGCGAATATCGAGTGGCTTGCGGCCGTTCCCGCTTTCGCGGTTGCGATTCTGACGCGAAGCTTGCTTGGAACGGTCATCACCGGGGTTGCCGCCATGATGGCGCTGCGGTACTTTTTCCCCGGCTGACCGGGAAGGATGGAAGGAGAAGATCGTTTCCGCTTGGATAAAACCGCCTAGAGATTCATATACTCTAAAAGAAAAACATTCCAGACGGGGCGGTAGAGCGCATGAAAGATCTGATTGGCAAAATGGTATCTCTCGGCTTCGGGCTTGCGGAAATTACCAAGGAGCAGGCGGAGAAGCTGGTGGACGAACTGGTGAAAAGAGGCGAAATGAGCCGCGCGGACTCGGCAGGATTTGTTAACGAGTTGATGAAAAAAGCGGAGGACGCCCGGCAGCGGATGAAGGATTCGGTTCGCGACAGCGTCCGTTCCGTCGTTGCGGAGCTTAAGCTTGCGACGAAGGACGACATCGAGCGGCTCGAGCGCAAGCTGGACGCTTTGGCCGGACAAGGCAAGCAGGACGGCTAATATGTGCCGCCTGCGGGCGCTTAGGAGGTGAGGGCGGTGAGCGGCATCGGCAAGAAGCTCCGCCATCTGGGGCGGTATAAAGAAATTACGAAGGCCTTTGTCAAGAACGGCTTCGGTTACGTCGCGAAGGATTTGGGACTAATCGAAGCTTTTCCTTTGCTGCGGCATGAAGCCGGGAACGGGCACGAGAGAGGGACGATGGGTCCCCGGCTGCGCCGTTTTCTCGAGGAGCTTGGCCCAACCTTCGTGAAGCTGGGCCAAATCGCCAGCACAAGGCCCGATCTTGTGCCGGAGCATCTGCTCGAGGAGCTGGAGCAGCTGCAGGACCATGTCGCCCCGTTCGGCTTCGAATCGGCCATGGCGATTATCGAAAGCGAGCTGGGCGCGCCGGTGCACGAGCTGTTTCTCGATTTCGGCGAAGAGCCCGTGGCTGCCGCCTCGATCGGCCAAGTGTACCGCGCCGTGTTGAAAGACGGCACCGTCGTCGCCGTGAAGGTGCAGCGCCCGGGCATCGAGCGGATGATCGACATTGACTTGGACATTCTTTCCGAACTGGCGAGACATGCCGAAGCGAAGCTGGACTGGGCGAAGAAGTATAAGGTGGCCGGCATGATGGACGAGCTTGCCCGCGCGCTCCGGACGGAGCTGGATTACCGGGTGGAGGCCCGGAATACCGAGCGATTCGCCCGCAGCTCCCGGAACTGGAGCTATCCGGTACATATTCCCGCCGTCTATTCGGATTATTCCACGAGACGGGTGCTGACGATGGAATACGTCGAAGGAATCAAGCTGTCCGACCAGGAGCGGCTCAGGAGCGAAGGGACGGATAGGAAAGAGCTGGCCGGCCGGTTCGTATCGGTTCTGCTGCATCAAATATTGTTCGACGGTTATTTCCACGGCGATCCGCATCCGGGCAACGTGCTTGTCATGCCGGACGGCAAGCTGGCGCTGCTTGATTTCGGCATGGTCGGACGGCTGTCTCCGGAAATGAAGGACGGCTTCGCGTCGTTCGTGATCGCGCTGCGGAAGCAAAGCACGGACGGCGTGCTTCGCGCGATCGGCAAGCTGGGGCTTATCCCGGAAGACGCCGACATGGCGTCGCTTCGGATGGACGTCGAAGATTTGCGGGAGAAGTACGTCGATGTCCCGCTTCGCGACATCAGCGTCAGCGAGGCGGTCGGCGACCTCTTCCGGGTATCGTTCCGCCATAACATCAGCTTGCCCTCCGATCTGACGCTGCTCGGCAAGACGCTGCTGACCATGGAGGGGGTCGTCGAAGCGCTTGACCCGTCCTTCAGCGTCTTTGACGCGGCGGAGCCGTTCGGCAGGAAGCTGATGCTCGAGAGGCTCGACCCGTTCCGCTTGGCGATGCAATGGGCGGAGAAAATACCGGAATACGCCGATGTGCTTGCCGAAATCCCGCCCCGGTTTAAAGATGTGTTGTCCATTATCCGGAAGGGGAAAATCGGCTTTGAATTTTCGCTGGAGGATCAGGAGCGTTTCATCAAGCGTCTGGACCGGATCGGCAACCGGCTTTCCTTCAGCATCGTTCTGCTCTCCTTCAGCCTCATTATGGTCGGACTGATCGTCGGCTCTTCCGTCGGCCGGCGCCAGACGGTGCTTTGGCAGCTGCCGGCGATCGAGATCGGGATGGTCATCGCGGCGGTCATGTTCGTCTTTTTGCTTTATTCCATCTTCCGCTCCGGACGTTTCTAAGCGCATGCTATCACGGGCATGCGCTTTTCTTCATAAACTGGAAGGAATATTAGAAATTTATGATTTGAATGTAAGATAATATAACATATTTAATAAAGTGACGATTGTAACCTACCTGTAATCCTGTTAAAATCGTGGATAAGATTACTATTTTGCAGGGGGGAACGGTATGAAGAAAGGGATAATGTTAGTTTTTCTAACCTTGATTATGGCAATCGTTGCCGGCTGCGGTGCGAAGACCAACGAATCGGCCGGAGGCGGCTTCGCGGACGGGGAGCAAGCGAAAGTGTACAAAATCGCGACGGATGCTTCTTACGCCCCCATGGAAATGATGGACAAGGATAAAATCGTCGGCTTCGACATCGATTTCCTGGCCGAGGTGATGAAGGAAGCCGGACTTTCCTACGAAGTCGTCAACACGGGCTGGGACCCGCTCATGACAAGTCTCGAATCCGCGAGTTCGGAGTTCGCCGGGGCGATATCCGCCATCTCGATTACGGACGAACGCAAGCAAACCTATGACTTCTCCTTCCCTTATTACGAATCCACGAACATGATCGTCAGTAAGGAAGGCAGCGGCATCGCAAGCGCCCTCGATTTGAAGGGCAAGAAGGTTGCCGTGCAGGGCGGCACGACCGCCGACGAGCTGATGACGGACATTATGGGCGAAGGCAACACCGACCTGAAGAAATTCGACAACAACACGCTCGCTTTAATGGAGCTGGAGAACGGAGGCGCGGAGGCGGTCGTCGCCGATATCGCGATCATTCGGGAGTATTTGAAAAACAATCCGGACGCCAAGCTCGAAGGCGTGCTCGATAAAGAAAATTTCGGCGTGGAATATTACGGCGTCATGTTCCCGAAAGGCGGCGAGCTGAAAGCGAAGCTCGACCCGGCGATCAAGACGGTAATCGAAAACGGCAAATATGCCGAGGTGTATAAAAAATGGTTCGGCGAGGAGCCCGATACGAAGGCGCTGCTCGACCAAATGAACTAGGCCGGGAGCATGCGCCCGCTTTAGGCGCATGCTTTTAGTCGTTTGGGAATGTGCAAGCGCTTCGCATTGGGGGACTTGTTTCAGGACGGGAGGACTTTCGAATGCAAGAGTTTCGTTTGGACATCATCGCCGAATATTTGCCGCTGCTGCTGAGGGGCGTGCTGCTTACCGTTGTCGTTTCCGTCGTTTCCATCGCGCTTGGCGTCCTCATCGGCCTCTTCATCGGCTTTGGCCGGATGTCGAAGCTGGCCGCGCTGCGTCTCCCGACGAAGGCGTATATCCACTTTTTCCGCGGCACGCCGCTGCTCGTTCAAATTTTGCTCGTTCACTTCGGCCTCATTCCGTTAGTGCTGGGCACGACCGACGCGGTCATTGCGGCCATTGCGGCGCTGTCGCTCAATTCGGCGGCTTATTCGGCCGAAATTTTCCGCGCGGGCATCCAGTCGATCGACAAGGGGCAAGTCGAAGCGGCCTATTCGCTTGGGCTTTCGCGCGGCCAGGCGATGCGCTTCGTCATTTTGCCGCAGGCGGTCAAGCGAATGATTCCGGCTTTCGGCAACGAGTTTATCGTCTTGATCAAAGACTCGTCGCTTGCCACCGTTATTGCCGCGCCCGAGCTCATGTATTGGACGAATGCGATGAAAAACCAATACCTGCGCGTCTGGGAGCCTTACTTGACGGCGGCGTTCATTTATTTGATATTGACTTATTCGATGAGCAAGCTGCTCGCCAAGCTGGAGAACAGACAGGAGGTGGCCGGATGGGCGCGCAAGCGGAAAGAGAACCGAAGCGGCCTGCCATTGTCGTAAAAGATCTCGGAATGAGCTTCGGCTCGAACCGGGTGCTTGACGGCGTCAGCCTGGAAGTCGCGGAAGGAGAGGTTGTCGTCGTGATCGGACCTTCCGGATCGGGCAAGTCGACGCTGCTGCGCTGCCTCAATCTGCTGGAGCGGCCGCAAAGCGGCGACATCGTCGTCGAAGGCCGGTCGCTGCTTTCCCCGAATGCGGACATTCGGCGAATGAGAGAGGACATCGGCATGGTGTTTCAGCAGTTTAATCTGTTCCCGCATTTAAGCGTGATCGACAATATTATGCTGGCTCCGCTTCAAGTGCGGAAACGGACGAAGCCGGACGCAAGGGCGAAAGCCGAGGAGTTGCTGGAGCTTGTCGGGTTGTCCGAGAAGGCGGACGCGTATCCCGCATCCTTGTCCGGAGGTCAAGCCCAGCGGATCGCCATCGCCCGCGCGCTGGCGATGGAGCCGCGCATTATGCTGTTCGACGAGCCGACGTCGGCGCTTGATCCGGAGATGGTCGGAGAAGTGCTGGCGGTCATGAAGCAGCTCGCGGCACGCGGCATGACGATGGTCGTCGTCACTCACGAGATGGGTTTCGCGCGGGAGGTCGGCCATCGGGTCTTGTTTATGGAAGGCGGCGTTATCGTCGAGGAAGGGCCGCCGGACGCCGTGTTCGACCGTCCGGGCAAGGCGAGAACGCGCGAATTTCTGTCGAAGGTGCTGTAAGCGGAAGCGGAGTCCATCCGTGCATAGCTTGCCGGAGCGGGGGAGACGCTACGGGAGAAGGAGGGATTGCCCGCATGGATTCGACGGAACAATTCGTGAACAAGCTGCACGACACGCAAGCGAAACAGCAGAAAAACAGGGACCGTTACGGCAAAGGCAAACCGTCGCAGAAGCTGCAGACGAAGCAGCACACGAACAATCCATAGCCGGACCGGCGCAAGAGGGCGCCGTCCGTGTAAGACAACCCCGGCCAAGACGCGGCATTTGCCGCTCCGGCCGGGGTTGTCTCGTCCATTACATCGTCGCCGGCGCTCCCGTATCTTTGCCGCTTTGACGGCTTCTGCGGATCCGGTACAGGAACAGCGCCGCTCCGGCGAGCATAATTCCGTTGAGTACGAAGATCCATCGGATCGGCAGCCAGCCGCCCAACGCGCCTCCGACGATCGGGCCGACCATGGTGGCCAGCTGGTTCGCCGATTGGTTCAGGCTGAACGCTCTGCCGCGGAACGAGCTGTCCGTCACCTTGACGATGGAGGCGTTAATCGCCGGATAGACGGCGGCGAAGAACAAGCCGTAAACGAAGCGGAGAACGCCGAACTCCCCGTAATGGCCGACGAAAAATTGCAGTCCGTTGCCGACGGCCCCGCCGAGCAGCCCGGCGAGCAGTACGGTCTGGAAGCCGATACGCTGGCCGAATTTGCCCCATTGCGGGGCGGCGACCAACGTTGCGATGCCGACCGCGGAAAAAACGATGCCGGACAGCAGCGAAGCGTTGCCTGGCGTAGCGCCAAGCTCCATCACGTATACCGTGAGCACAGGCTCGATGATCATGACCGAGAACGTCGTCATGCCGGTCAGCAGAAGCAGCGCCGCAAACGGCTTGTTGGACAGCGCCAGCTTGACGTCGTCCTTGACGGACGAACGAACGGCGTTACGGTTGAATTTGTGTTCCTTGGCGAACAATGTGGCGATAAGCGCGGCGATCAGCACGACGCCGGCCGAGACGAGAAACGATTCGCGGTTGCCCATATAATGGCTGACGACGCCGCCGAGCAGCGGACCGAAGATGCCGCCCGTCGCGCCGGAGGTCGACATAATGCCAAGCGCGTAGCCGGATTTGTCTTCCGGCGTATTCGTGGCAACCATGGCGATCGCCGCCGGAACGTATCCCGCAAGCAACCCCTGGAAAACGCGCAGCGCGATAAACAGATACGGATCGTAAATAAAATAGGTCAACAGATAAAGAAAGGCAAGGCTAAAGCCGGACCGGATCAGCATCGGCTTGCGCCCGTATTTGTCGGCGAGCGACCCCCAATACGGCGCAATGAGTGCGCTTGCAAGAAACGTAATGCCAAACGCGATGCCGGACCAAAGCGACAGATGGTCGGTTACGCCCAAATCGGCGCTAAGAAAAATGGGGATAAAAGGAATCGAGGTCGAATAGGCGGTGCTGCAGAAAAAAACGCCGATCCACAATACAAACAAGTTCCGTTTCCACGAGTAAGCCACGGCAGACACTTCCTTACAGTAAATGTACGATGCAAATTTAACTGTTTTCATTGTAACATAGATGATGGTGGAAAAATTTAAGCTTTACGGATAAAGGCAGGTTATGTACGATATTAATTTGTGAAAGTATAATGGAGTGATGGTTTGCATTTTACATGACTATAAAGAAGTTGTTTAGAGGAGCGCGGAGTTATTGGATAATCGGCATCAAGAATTGCAGACGAAGAAAGAAGGAAACGGCGAGCTGCGCAGAGGGCTGAAAGCCCGCCATATGACGATGATATCGCTGGGGGGCTCCATCGGTACCGGCTTGTTTCTGGCGAGCGGCGGGGCCATCCATTCGGCGGGGCTTGGCGGAGCGCTGCTTGCTTACGCCTTAATCGGTTTAATGGTTTATTTTCTTATGACCAGCTTGGGCGAGATGGCGACCTATATGCCGGTATCGGGCAGCTTCAGCACGTACGCGGCGCGGTTCGTCGATCCGTCCTTAGGTTTTGCCCTGGGATGGAACTATTGGTATAACTGGGCGATAACGCTTGCGGCGGAGCTGTCGGCCGCGACGCTTATTTTGAAATTTTGGTTCCCGGACAGCCCGTCCATTCTTTGGTCGGCCTTGTTTTTGCTCCTGCTCGTGGGCTTGAACCTGCTTTCCGTGCGGGGATACGGCGAAAGCGAGTTTTGGTTTGCGCTCATTAAAGTGGTGGTCATTCTCGTCTTTATCGTACTCGGCATTCTGATGATCGTCGGCATTTGGCGGGGCGAGGCGGCCGGCATCCAAAACTTGACGGAAACGCCGTTTCCGGGCGGATTTCTTGCCGTTCTCGGCGTATTTATGGCGGCGGGCTTCTCGTTCCAGGGAACGGAGCTCGTCGGCGTGGCCGCAGGCGAAAGCGAGAACCCGAAGCATAACGTTCCGCGCGCGATTCGCACGATTTTTTGGCGTATATTGTTGTTCTATATCGTATCGATACTCGTCATCGGCCTGCTCATCCCCTATACGGCGGAAGAACTGGCGGGCGACGGCGTTCGCACCAGCCCGTTCACCATCGTGTTCGAGAAAGCGGGTCTGAGCGTGGCGGCGTCGGTCATGAACGCGGTCATCTTGACGTCGGTGCTGTCGGCGGGCAACTCCGGTCTGTACGCCTCCACGCGCATGCTGTGGACGCTCGCCAAGGAAGGGAAAGCGCCGCGCTGGCTGGCGAAGCTCGACCGCCGGGGCGTGCCGATTGCGGCGCTGCTCGTGACGAGCGCGTTCGGCTTGCTTGCGTTCTTGGCCTCCTTGTTCGGCGACGGCGTTATTTATACGTGGCTGCTGAACGCCTCCGGCATGACCGGCTTTATCGTCTGGTTCGGCATTGCGGTCAGCCACTACCGGTTCCGCCGGGCATGGGCCGCGCAAGGGCGGTCTCTGGATGAATTGCCTTACCGGTCGAAATGGTTCCCGGCGGGCCCGCTGATTGCCATGGCGATGTGCGGCGTCGTTATTCTCGGCCAGTTCGTAGGCGGTATCGGCGGCGGAGAAGTCGATTGGGGTTATATTATCGCTTCCTACTTCGGGCTTCCGCTGTTTCTGGTCATTTGGCTCGGGCATAAGTGGAAAAACAAAACAAAGATGCTCAAGCCGGAGGAGTGCGACCTGGAGCCTTAATTGCTCTTCCTGCTCCCGGGGGAAGGCGGGACTGCCCGGGATAGCTGTACCCGTGTAATAAGATGCGGGATATGCCGTATATAGCGGCAAGAACATAAAGGCCTGTTCGGATCGATAACGATTCGAACAGGCTTTCTTGATGTTTGCGGCGGGCGGAACGCTGTCTCCGGTTCTGACGGGAGTTGCCGTTCAACAGGAGCAAGCGTACCTATCATGTTGCGAGGCAGGCAGGAATATGGCGGCAGGCAAGCGAATAGGGAACAGCGACATTCCATTTGTTTAACAGGAGCTGATTGGATCGTGGACAGCAAGGTACGGTTTACGGACCGGGTGGACGCTTACGTCAAATATCGTCCGGATTACCCGGAGGAAGCGCTTGATTATTTATACGATACGGCCGGCTTGCGCGGAGCGGCCAAAGTGGCGGACGTCGGAGCGGGTACGGGCAAATTTTCGCGCTTGCTCCTCGAGCGGGGAAGCGAGGTGATCGCCGTCGAGCCGAACGAGGCGATGCGGCAGGCTGCGGTCGATGCCCTTGACGGCTATCCGGGGTTTCGGGCCGTTGCCGGCTCGGCGGAAGCGACAGGGCTTGCGGCGGGCTCGGTCGATTATATCGTTTGCGCCCAGGCGTTCCATTGGTTCGACCGGGCCGCGGCGAAAGAAGAGTTTCTCCGCGTCTTGAAGGACGGCGGAAGGGTCGCGCTCATCTGGAATTCGCGCCTGACAGCGGGAAGCCCTTTCCTTGAAGGGTATGAACAACTGATTCAAACGTACGGCACCGATTATGTGCAGGTGAACCATCGGAACATATCCGCTCCGGACCTCGCCATGTTCTTCCGGGAAGGGGCGATGCGCGAAGCGCGGTTCGCCTACCGGCAAACGCTTGACTACGACGGCTTGAAAGGGCGGTTGTTGTCCTCTTCGTATGCCCCCGGCCCGGGTCATCCGCGTCACGAGCCGATGCTTGCCGCGCTGCGCGAGCTGTTCGACGGCACGTCGCGGGACGGCGTCGTCTTCTTCGACTACGAGACGGAAATTTATTGGGGGGAGCTGTAGAAGTTCCCGGCAAGAAAAAAGGCTGTTCGGCATGAACTGCACCCCGTCAAGTAAACTGAACAAATAAGTAAAGATATTAGGCGGCCTTAACCCTGAGTTCCTGGGACTGAGGCCGTTTAATCTTGCCTGTAAACGCTCGTTTTTGTAAAAGTGGATGCAGGCATTAGCTTCTCAAGTCCCCCGTCAAAAGGAGCAGGAATACTTGCTTCCTTCTATCGGTTACTTACTGTTTTTCAGATACAGCCTTAACGTATTTACCCGGTTCCGTTTCAACAGCAATTGCTTCTTTTATATCTACTTGCTTAATTGACCAAAGCTTAGTTCCACTTTTGTAGTAATTTGAATAGTTATCTGGAGTCTCCGTAGGCTCATCTGTTGAATGGCTTACAATTTTACCTATTTCCTTGTCTGCAGCATCGATTACTTCAGTTGTCATTTTATATTTCTGATTATTCCATACAACCAGGGGATACGGAAAAGATGACTGAGTTTGGGTTTGCTCCGTGACAGATGATTGATCTTCTATATATGCTGAGTTGTTTCCTCCAGAACATGCACTGATAACAACCATTAACAAGATTATCATTAACTTTTTCATTAACTATCACCTCATTATCTGTATGTGATCGGGCTTATTATGTTAACGTTTTTTTGATTTCCAAATGTTGCAGTTTTATTCTTATTAGGCGAGAAACGGGGCCGTCTCAAAAGGTAAGAAACGTTGTTTGAGGGATAGCAAAAATACGGCGTTCCAAACTGAGAAACGATCGGTCAGAGACTCGCTCCTGACCGACCGCATTTCGCTTTTTGGCTCAATGTCGCTCGCTTTAGCAGATTATGGACGAGCGAAAGCCACCCGTCTTCAATGCTTACTTTTGGTAAAGAGCTACATATCCTCTTTCGTCTGGCCGCTGCCGAGCGGCAAGCCACATGAAGGGGAGTGTTCTCGCGCACGGCTTCGGCGATCTGGCGCGACGGATAGATCCGCTGGGGAGAGACGTAAATGACGATCTTCGTCATGAGTTTAGGGTGAAAGCTAGGACGGCCACCTCCTAAATAACCTCCTAGCATTGGCAGAAACAGGTCCAATGTTATATTAAATAAACAAAGAAACCTCTCCTTTTGTAGATAGTTGGGTGTTACCTCCACACTACTAAGGAAAGGTTTCTTTATTATTTACAAAATGAAAGGAGATGTCCCTCATTCATCTTCAAAAACGTTTTATTTATTCCAACTCTTTTTTTGAGGCAATATTTTTAAAGCTGCCTCCTTCATTTACAAATATGCTGTCATCCTCATTTATAGGAATATAGGTATCGCCATTGACTTCTCTTAAAAATAACATAATTTCTTGGTTTTTCCTTAAATGAGTTGAAGAATCAGAGTATACTGTAACTTCTCCATCCGTACCTCCCATTTGAGAAACAGTTATATTTTGACCTTCTTGGGCTGGATCACCTTTCAGTACCTCTGAAATTTCCACATTGACCTCGGTCGAATAGGTGCTATAATCTCCTTTTTTACCAAACTTACTTCCCTTTTCTTTAGAGACGGTTCCTTTAACTACTAAGTCAGCTGCTTTTGTTAATTCTTCTTTGTTTTTATAACCTACTGACCAAGAGGCGTGGAGATAAACGCCATCTCCTTTTGAACCAACACCTGTTGCAGTTGCTGTAGGTAAAACCGGATACAGATTATTAACAACAGAAATATCAGAAGAGGAAGGGTTGACCGACCTTGCAGGAGTACCGTCACTGTTAAAAGTGTTTGGATACATAATAGAGCTGGTTTCCACTGCTGAAGTATGGTTTAACCCTAATGAATGACCCACTTCATGGCCTGTTACCCCCGCCTTAATACTGCTTGTATACTTACTTTGATTTGTATAGTAAGTATTAAGCTGCAATGTAGCTTTTGTAATAATGCCACTACGAGTAGTATAAGTACAAATTCCATCCCAAGTCACAGAAGAATCATTCACATCATAAGCATAGTAAATTGAACTGGTTCCTAATTTAGTCGATACATTAAAATTAGTATTACTTTTCCATTTTGCAGCGCCACTACTCCATGCGGTCGAATTAGCACTGGAAGTAGCAATATACATTGTTTGAGTTCTATTAGACCATTTTCCGAACGATGTTACAGTCGCAGAAGCTGGAGTGCTGCTTACTAACAATGAAATACTTGCCAACACAGCTGATGCAGTGACTAAGAGTTTTTTATTCTTCATTATCTAACCTCCTAAATTTTCAAATATGGAAATACATATTATGTATTAAATTTGCAATTCCTTCTTTTTATTAAAAAAATCCACTTCGGGCAGCGCCAGTTCAGGCTGCTCCCGCAATGTCAGCTGCAAGTCCAGCCGTTCGGTAAACAACCTTGCGGCATTCGTAATCAGATTGGTTGTCATTTCGTTGCCATCGCCCAGCAATAGAATGCAGAAACCAAGCACGTTGCGTCGTTCAGCTTCTCCCCGTCGATCGCCGCATCCAGCAACTCGCCTGCTATGTCCTTGATGCTTGTCTCTAGAGCCGGGATCGCTTTCGGGGTTAACGCCTGATTGACCAAATTGCGTATTTGCGGATGTTTGGGAGGGGCCATGATCAGCAGGTTCTCCTGCTCGTAAAGCGCCTGGCGGGACGAGTACACGGCTGGATTTTTCAATACGGTGTGCACATCCTTGTAAACGGAACATGTCCAAGCACGCACTGTTTTCATAAGGCGGATAGACGGGAGGTCTCTTCACGAGAATAACAAGGGAGCGTTCAGCGCAAAAAAAAGAACCTTGGCGTATCCAAGTTTGCTTGGTTTCCCAAGACTACTTGGCTTCGCTAAGGCTCTTCGATGGGCGATGCCGCGAAGGCGGCTTAGTCCAGAACGGCGGTCATATGAGCTTTCGTTACGGACCAATGGGTCGCGCTCCATACTTTCGCTTTGTCCTGGATGAGCATAATTTGCGGCGATTCATGCTTCACGCCGGTATCTTCCGCGATCTGGTTCGACACCGGACGGGACTCGATTACTTTGACCAGCACGTATTCGGCGTCCGAACGGGGCTTGTCGTTCAAATAGTCGGTTACCTCGCGGTACGCGTTCGCGCTGACCGGGCAAGTCGTGCTGTGCTTGAACACGACGAGCGGATGGCTTGCGGACCCCTCGAACGCCGCGTTCCATTCTTCAATCGTTTGGATTTCGCGAAGCTGTGGCATATGAATGCACTCCTTTTGAGTAAATAATCGTTATAGAGCCTGTCTGGGCATGGAAGCGGGCTAGCCGCTTGAAAAAAGTTAGTTCGTATATAGTATACACTGGCATATGCGGCTTGTCTAATGTTCGTGTTTTAGGTTATTAATCCACAGGTTATTCGAGATTTGGGGATATCCGTGAATAAAATGCGAATATTTATATCGAATGCCCTTGACTCATTCGTATTTTCGAGTTATTATTCTTACTGTTCGTATAACCTCAATAATAGGGTTTGAGGGTCTCTACAAGGAACCGTGAATTCCTGGCTACGAACGGGGTGCCGTTTTCGCATACCCGTTTAAGCCGGGATTTTTTTCTTTCGGCAAGTCTGGACGGTTACCGCTTCGGCAGCCCGGCAATGCTTTGACGCATGTGGTGCAATTTGTAGAGGAGGTCATAACGCAATCATGGGCAAATACGACGTCATTATTATTGGTGCAGGACCTGCAGGGATATTCGCCAGTTATGAATTAACGTTAAAAGCGCCTCAGTTGAAAGTGCTTTTGGTCGATAAGGGGCTTGATATTTACAAGCGCAGATGTCCGATTCTGGAGGAGAAAATCAAGCTGTGTCCCCCTCCAGCGGGCAAGAAGGACTACGCGGGCTGTCTTCCGGCTTGCTCGATTACGGCGGGCTTCGGCGGCGCCGGCGCTTACAGCGACGGCAAATTCAACATTACGACCGAATTCGGCGGCTGGATGACCGATTACTTGCCCGGCTCCAAGGTGCTGGAGCTGATCCGCTATGTGGACGATCTGAATTTAAAGCACGGGGCGACGACGACGATTACCGATCCTACGACCGACCGGATTCGGGATATCGAGCAGCGCGGCTATGCGGCAGGCTTGAAGCTGCTGCGCGCGCAGGTGCGGCATCTCGGGACGGAGCAGAATCTGGAAATTTTGAAATCGATTTTCGAATATTTGAAGCCGCGCATCGACATGCTGTTCCGGGCCGAGGTCGAAGATCTCGTAACGGTCAAGCAGGATAACGGCAGTCATAAGGTGCAGGGCATTGTGCTCAAGAACGGCGAAACGCATGAAGCCGATGTCGTCATGGTCGCGCCGGGCCGGGACGGTTCGGGCTGGCTGACGGAGGTGCTGAAGCGCCGCAAGCTCCAAATGTACAACAATCAGGTGGACGTCGGCGTGCGCGTCGAAACAAGCGACGTCGTCATGCGCGAAATCAACGAGCATTTATATGAAGGGAAGTTTATATACAACACGTCGGTCGGCACGCGGGTGCGGACGTTCTGCAGCAATCCGTCGGGCCACGTCGTCGTGGAGAACCACAGCGGCGTCATGGCGGCCAACGGCCATTCGTACAAGGATCCGGCGCTCGGTTCCTCCAACACGAACTTTGCGCTGCTCGTTTCGCATAAGTTTACGGAGCCGTTCGATAAGCCGAATGAATACGCGAGGGAAATATGCCAGCGGGCGAACGACCTGTCGAACGGCGGCGTGATCGTGCAAAAATTCGGCGACATTCTGCGGGGTCGCCGCTCGACGGAAACCCGGATCCGCGAAGGCTTCCTGGAGCCGACGCTGAAGGAAGCGGTGCCGGGCGACCTTGGCCTGGTGCTCCCGTACAACACGATGATCAGCCTGATCGAGATGATTCAGGCGCTGGAGAAGGTTACGCCGGGCATCGCATCCGAGCATACGTTGTTTTACGGCGTCGAAGCGAAGTTTTATTCGGCTCGTCCGAAGCTGAAGGATTCGTTCGAGACGGAGATCGAAGGGCTCTACTGCGGCGGCGACGGCGCGGGCGTTACCCGCGGCTTGGCCCAGGCGGGCGCGGCCGGCGTATGGATCGCGCGGAACATGATCGAGAAGCTGGGGAAATGAAAGAACGGTTCATATGATTCATTGAAACGGTTCGTCCTTTCATAAGGGCGAACCGTTTCGGCTTGAGGCGCTGCTTTTTCGAATCGTATTGCACTTATTTCCGTCAAAATGCCGTTTCGCGGCAGGCTAACGAATCACAGAAGCGCTAATTGGCCCGAAAACGCAGTTTACTGCCCCAAAAACTTGAAATAACGCCGTTGACGTTCGTTACGTTTTTGAAACGTTACATTTGGGCGTGATAACGTGTCTCAGGTTCGCCAGCTCAGCTGCTGCGAACGTCTGGCCTTGGCCCGCGCGCGTTGCATCGCAGCATTCAAGCCCGGCCCGCCGCTACGCCCCGCGCCTTCGCTTTGCCGCTAGGTTCCCGCTGCGCGTTTTGCCGCAAGCCGCGCTTTTGTTTCAAAGCGCGCAAAGCTCGATCTCGAACCCCAGGTCCTCGATCATTTGATGATCGACCGACACGTCCTGGCCTGCCGTCGTCAAATAGTCGCCGACAAACAGCGAGTTCGCCGCATAAAGCGCAAGCGGCTGCAAGGTGCGCAGGTTCACCTCGCGCCCGCCGGCGACGCGGATTTCCTTGGCCGGGCATACGAACCGGAACAAGGCGAGCGTCTTCAGCGCCTTGAGCGCCGGAGTCCGTCCGGCATGCGCCAGCGGCGTTCCCGGAATGGCGTTCAGAAAGTTGACCGGGATCGAATCGGCGTCCAGCTCGCGCAGCGCCCAAGCCATCTCCACGATTTCCGCATCGGTTTCCCCCATGCCGATAATGACGCCGGAGCAAGGGGACATGCCGCCGTTTCTCGCTTTGTTAACCGTCTCTACCCGCTGGTCGTATGTATGCGTCGTCGTAATCGAAGGGTAGTTGCTTCTGCTCGTGTTCAAATTGTGGTTGTACCGGTGCACCCCGGCCGCGGCGAGCCGCTCGGCGTAGCCTTCCTTCAAGAGGCCTAAGCAAGCGCATATTTTGAGCGGCATCGTCCGCCGGATTTCCTTCACCGCTTCGATCACCTGATCGAGTTCTTTCTCCGTCGGTCCTCTGCCGGAAGCGACGATACAGTAGGTGCCGGCTTTGCGAGCCAGCGCCTCCCGAGCGCCCGCCAGCAAAGTATCCTTGTCGAGCAGCGGATACTTATTCACCGGCGCCGCCGACACGATCGATTGGGAGCAGTAGCCGCAATCTTCGGGGCATAACCCGCTTTTGGCGTTGATAATCATATTGAGCTTTACTTTCCTGCCGTAGTAATGCTTCCGCACCGCAAACGCCGCTTGCATTAGCGGCAGCAGCTCGTCGTCGTCCGCTTCCAGAACGGCCAATCCTTCCGCAAGCGTCAATCGCTCGCCGTTCAGCGCTTTGCGCGCCAATAGCGGCCAGTCTGCAAATGCCGTCGTAGTCGTCACGCGATCTACCCCTTCCCGAAAAATAGATGTTGCCTGTCGAGTTCGCAGCCCAATTGGTTCGTCATATGTTAACCTAAAATAAAATAATTATGGTTAACAATTAACCAGCGATATTGTAGCAAAAGGGAGCCCGAATTGTAAACCGTACCCGGTCAACTCGCGTTCGGGCGCAAATGGAGCGAAAGCAAGCCCTGGGTGTATGTCCCAGGAAACGGGGGCGAAGGAAAAACGTTCCCTTCCGGCTTGCCGCTTTTTGCCGAAAACCGTTGCAGTCCCGTCAGTTTGCTGTATAATCAATTGCTGAAAGATAAGGAAATGACATAGATTGACATTCGAAAATAAGGACTAAAGTCTGGATTGAGGAGGAGTGGAAGGTGGCACAGTCAAGCGAGCCGATCATCCGGTTTGAAGGCGTGACGAAACGTTTCGACGACGATACGACCGTATTGAACGGAGTCAGCTTCGAGATTGAGCGGGGGAAGTTTTATACGCTGCTGGGCCCATCGGGGTGCGGCAAAACGACCATACTGCGGCTTATCGCGGGATTTATCCAGCCGACGGAAGGCAACATTTATTTCAACGGCAAGCTGATTAACGACATCCCGGCCAACAAGCGGCAAGTGAATACGGTGTTCCAGGATTACGCGCTTTTCCCGCATCTGAACGTGTTCGAGAACGTGGCGTTCGGGCTTCGGATCAAAAAGATGAAAAACGACGCCGTCAAACAAAAGGTGACGGAAGCGCTTCGGTTCGTCAATCTCGAAGGCTACGAGACGCGGGGCATCCACGAGATGTCCGGCGGGCAGCGGCAGCGCGTCGCGATCGCGCGGGCCATCGTGAACGAGCCGGAAATTATTTTGCTGGACGAGCCGCTGTCCGCGCTTGACTTGAAGCTGCGCACCGAGATGCAGTACGAGCTGCGGGAGCTGCAGCGGCGGCTCGGCATTACGTTTATATTCGTCACGCACGATCAGGAGGAGGCGCTGGCGATGTCGGACGAAATCTTCGTGCTGAACGAAGGCTCCATCCAGCAAAGCGGCACGCCGACCGATATATACGACGCGCCGATCAACCGGTTTGTGGCCGATTTTATCGGCGAATCGAACATCGTGCCGGGACGGATGAAGGAAGACTACCTCGTGGAGTTCGCGGGACGCTCGTTCGAATGCGTGGACGGCGGGCTGCTGCCCGACGAGCCGGTTGAAGTCGTGATCCGTCCGGAGGATCTGGAAATAACGGCGCCGGAGCTCGGCAAGCTGCAGGTGCGCGTCGATACGCAGCTGTTCCGGGGCGTTCATTACGAAATTTCCGGCTACGACGACGCCGGCAACGAATGGCTTGTCCATTCGACCCGCAAAGCCGTCGTCGGCGAGCGGATCGGCCTCGCCTTCGATCCGGAAGCGATTCATGTCATGCGCTTCGGAGAGACGGAGGAAGAGTTCGACAAGCGGCTGGAAGAGTACGAAGAGGTCGGCGATGAATAACAAGATCAGCAGACGCAACGTTTATCTCGTCCCTTATTTGCTGTGGATCGCTTTGTTCGTCATCGCCCCGATTGTCCTCATCGTGTATTATTCGTTTTTTGACGTGGAGGGCAACTTTACGTTCGGCAATTATGCGAAATTTTTTACGCCCGTTTATATGCGCATGACGCTTAGCTCGTTCTGGTACGCGCTGCTCATTACCGCGTTCTCGCTGTTGATCGCGTACCCGACGGCTTATTGGCTGACGCGGACGAAGCATAAGCAGTTGTGGCTGCTGCTGCTTATTCTGCCCAGCTGGGTGAACCTGCTGCTGAAGGCGTACGCCTTCATCGGATTGTTCGGCACGTACGGCTTCGCCAACGCCCTGCTCGAGACGCTTGGCATCGGAAGGCAGCAAATTTTGTTTACCGACTTCAGCTTTGTGTTCGTATCGGTTTATATTTTTATCCCGTTTATGGTGCTGCCGATTTTCAACGCGCTAGAGGAGCTTAACCCGTCGCTCGTCTACGCGGCGCGCGATCTCGGGGCTTCGGCGTGGACGACGTTCCGCCGCGTTATTTTTCCGCTGACGCTAAGCGGCGTGAAATCGGGCTGTCAGGCGGTTTTTATCCCGGCGCTGTCGCTCTTTATGCTTACGCGCCTGATTGCGGGCAACCGGGTCATTACGCTCGGCACCGCGATCGAGCAGCATTTTCTGGTCACGCAGGATTGGGGAATGGGCGCAACGATCGCCGTGTTCCTTATTATCGTCATGGCGGCGATCATGCTCGTAACGGGAACGAAAAGGAGGGGGGCGCACGATGCAAGCAAACGGAAAGCTGCCTAACCTGTACCTGTTCGTCGTGTTTGCCGTGTTGTACGCGCCGATTCTGTATCTGATTTACTATTCGTTCAACAGCGGCGGGCACATGCGGAATTTCGAAGGCTTTACGCTGGAGTGGTACCGCGAAGTGTTCGCCGACACGCGCTTGCTTATTATCGTGCTGAACACGTTCGTTATCGCGTTGTTGTCCGCCTTAATTTCAACGGTGCTTGGCGTAGCGGGGGCGATCGCGATCTACCAGCTGCGGCGGTGGCAATCGCAGAACGCGCTGCTGTCGCTCAACAACGTGCTGATCGTCAGCCCGGACGTCATTATCGGCGCGTCTTTCTTAATCCTGTTTACGATTATCGGCATTAAGCTTGGCTTTACGTCGGTGCTGCTGTCGCATATCGCCTTCAGCGTGCCGATTGTCGTCATCATGGTGCTGCCGAAGCTGCAGGAGATGAGCTCGACGCTGATCGACGCGGCGCGGGATCTTGGGGCAAGCGGCTGGCAGGTGCTGACGCGCGTCGTTCTGCCTTTTATCCGCCCGGGCATCTTTGCCGGATTTTTTATGGCGTTAACGTATTCGCTGGACGACTTCGCGGTCACGTTCTTCGTGACGGGCAACGGCTTCTCGACGCTGTCGGTCGAGATTTACTCGCGGGCCCGCCAAGGCGTCTCGCTGTCGATCAACGCGTTGTCCGCCTTGCTGTTCCTGCTCACGATCGTGCTTGTTATCGGCTACTACTTCATTAACCAGCGCAACGCGCGCGGGGCCGGAAGGGGGCTGCGGCCATGAGGCAGATTGTTCAGACGTTCGCCGCCGTGCTGGCCGCCGCTTTGCTGCTCATGTATTTGACGAGCTACCTCAATGCGAGCGAAGGCTATACGGGCGGCAATACGCTGACGATTTACAACTGGGGCGATTATATCGACGAGGAGCTGCTGGACGAGTTCCAGGAGGAGACGGGCATTAAAGTGATCTACCAGACGTTCGATTCGAACGAAGCGATGATGACGAAGATCGCACAAGGAGGCACGACGTTCGACGTCGCGGTTCCTTCGGAATACGCCATCAGCAAAATGAAAGAAGACAACCTGCTCCTGCCGATCGACCACAACAAGCTTCCGAACCTGAAATATATCGACGAGCGGTTTATGAACCTGTCGTTTGACCCCGGCAACGAATATTCGGTGCCTTATTTCTGGGGAACGGTCGGCATCGTCTACAATCCCGAGCTGGTAGGCGATTTGGCGTTCGACAGCTGGAACGACCTGTGGGACCCGAGCCTGCGCAATCAGATCTTGCTGCTGGACGGCGCGCGCGAGGTGATCGGCATGGGGCTGAACAGCTTGAACTACTCGCTGAACGATACCGACGAGGCGCATTTGCAGGAGGCGCTTGCGAAGCTCGGCAAGCTGACGCCGAACGTGAAGGCGATCGTCGGCGACGAGATCAAGATGCTGCTCGCGAACGAGGAGGCGGCCGTCGGGCTCGTCTGGTCCGGCGACGCGTCCGAAATTATGAGCGAAAACGAGAAGCTGGACTATGTCGTGCCGAAGGAAGGCTCGAACCTATGGTTCGATAACATGGTCATTCCGAAGACGGCGCGCAACATCGAAGGCGCCCATCAGTTCATCAACTTTATGCTGGACCCCGAGCATGCGGCGCGCAACGCCGAGTACGTCGGTTATTCGACGCCCAACGCGGAGGCGCTTAAGCTGCTGCCGGAAGACATCTCCGGCGACGAGCGGTTCTATCCGAGCCCGGAGCTGACGGAGAAGCTGGAAGTGTACGACAACTTGGGCAAAAAGATGCTCGCCCACTATAACGAGCTGTTCCTCGAGTTTAAAATGCACAGCAAATAACGGCCTTAATCAGCAAGTCCGGAAGCGGAGCGGCCACCGAAACGGGAGCTTCGCCCTGTCGTTCCCCTTATCAAGTATGATCGGACGGGCGAAGCGGCATATTATACCGCAAGCGGTGTATGCGGCGCCGGTTCTCGCCAAAGGAACGATCCGAAAGGAATTGGGCGGGACCGCGCAGAAATCGTAAGCGAGGGCGGGAAGCATTCCAACGCAGGAGGTGGCCGGCGATGAACGAATCGCAGGAGCGGAATCCGGAACCGGAAGAAATTGAAGCGCGCCGGACCGGCGACGGCTATGAGCTGGTCGGCAGGCAGAGCGGCAAAGTCGGGGAAATCACGTTTCAGACGGTGGACGAAGATACGTGGATGATCGATCATACGTACGTCGATCCCCGTTATCGCGGAAAGCAGTTTGCGAAGCAGCTTCTGAACCTTGTCGTCGACGAGGCGAGAGCGAAAGGGAAGAAGCTGATTCCTTCCTGCTCGTATGCGCTGGCGGAATTCAGGCGCCACGAGGAAGAGTACAAGGACGTATGGGACAGGGAAGGCCGAGCTTAACCGGCATCGTCCGGCGAGGACGGCGGTTCCCGGCAGGACAGGAGTACGAAGTCCGTTTGCCTGGCAATCGACCCAGCCGCATAAGGCTGGGTTTTTTCGTCCTTGGAAGGCCTGCGGCGAAGCGGTTTCGGCTTGGGTTCGCGGAAGGCCGCGATTTCTTTTTTGCAGGAAAAGGTGGCTTTTTCACCCGACAATAGGGTATCGTAAATGAAAAAGGCAACGGCCATGGAGCAACATATTTGGCTTGGAATTAAGAGGTGGATGTCATTGAACGGATCGGATTTTGCACTACATACCGATAAATACGAAATCAACATGATGTACGCGCATTGGAAACACGGAACGGCGAACGACCGCGCCGTGTTCGAGGCGTATTTCCGCAAGCTGCCGTTTGGCAACGGTTATGCGGTGTTCGCGGGCTTGGAGCGAATCGTCGACTATTTGCAGAAGCTGGCCTTCTCCGAGGAGGATATCGCCTATCTGGCGCGGCAAGAGGAGAATTACGATCCTGCGTTTCTCGACATGCTCCGCGGCTTCCGGTTCGGGGGAACCTTGCACGCGATGAGGGAAGGGGAAATCGTGTTTCCGAACGAGCCGCTTCTGCGCGTCGAAGGCACCGTTATGGAAACGCAGCTTGTCGAGACAGCGCTGCTGAATTTCATGAACTATCAGACGCTTATCGCGACGAAAGCGTCGCGAATCGTCCAGGTGGCGCAAGGCGACACGCTGCTCGAGTTCGGCTCGCGCCGCGCGCAGGAGGCGGACGCCGCGGTATGGGGAGCCCGCGCCTCGTATATCGCAGGCTTCCATGCGACAAGCAACATGCTGGCGGGACGCAAATTCGGCATCCCGACCAAGGGGACGCACGCCCATTCCTGGGTGCAGGGGCATGACACGGAAGAGGAGGCGTTCCGGCGATATGCCGAGGCGCTGCCCGATCAGGTGACGCTGCTGGTCGATACGTACGACACGCTGCTAAGCGGCGTGCCGAACGCGATCAAGATCGGCCGGATGCTCGAATCGAAGGGCAAGCGGTTGCTGTCGATCCGCATCGACAGCGGGGACATCGCTTACCTGTCCAAGGAAGCCCGCAAGCAGCTCGACCAAGCCGGAATGCCTTATGTCGGCATCGTCGCGTCGAACGACCTGGACGAGCATATAATTTTTAACCTGAAGGCGCAAGGGGCCAAGGTGAACACATGGGGCGTCGGCACCCATCTCATCACGGCGGACGACCAGCCCGCCTTGGGCGGCGTCTACAAGCTGGTAGCGAGGGAAAAGGACGGGAGGCTCGTTCCCGTCATTAAAATCTCCGGCAATCCGGAGAAAGTGACGACCCCCGGCAAAAAAGACGTCTACCGCATTATTAACCGGACGACGGGGCTCGCCATGGCCGATTACATCTCCCTTTACGGAGAAGAGGACGTGACGGAAGGGAAGCGGATCAAGCTGTTCGACCCGCTGCATCCGTATTTGTACAAGCATGTCTCGAACTACACGGCGGAGCGGCTGCTGCAGCCCGTTTTCGAGAAGGGGAAGCTGGTGTACACGATGCCGAAGCTGGATGAAATCCGCCGGTACCATCAGGAGCGTCTGAAGCTCTTTTGGCCGGAGCTGCTGCGCAAGCTGAACCCGGACGTCTATCCGGTGAACCAAAGCGTCGCCGTTTACGAGCTCAAGATGGAGCTGCTCCGGGCGTTCGCGAAGGAAGAGTAGGTATTGCAGACATTGGAAGCAAAGTGGCAAAAACGACAAAAAAGAGCGTACCCTTGGCCGGGACGGGGACTGCACCCCGTTTGTGAGACATGGATCAAAACACCTCACAAGTCTAAGCAGCCAGTCGTCGATAATCAACCGGCGACTGGTTATTTAGTTTCGTTTGAATGCGAATTGAGTTAAAGTAGGTAATGTAATCTCGAACTGTCTGTTCAACGATTGCCGTCGTTGTGCAGGTGAGCCCTTCGAGATAGAATGTTTCAGACTTTAGCGTGGAATGAAACGATTCGATGGGGGCATTATCAGCGGGCGTTCCCTTACGGGACATGCTCATGGTAATGCCTTTTCCTTTTACGGCTTCCTGATATGCTTGAGACGTATACACGCTGCCCTGATCGCTATGAAGCATGGCCCCTGGTAGGTCTGGCAGTTGATTCAGCGTATCCAAAACAAACGTCGTATCTTGCTTATCTGCTAGTCTCAAGCCAAATGGGAATTCGATTCTCCAACTGGTAGACTTACATTTGATGGTCTGTTCACTAAACGTGATCAAGTTTTTTCAGGTAGTGAAGCAACCGAGGATGATGTGACATGGGGGCTTGGGGTTATGGAGTTCTTTAAAATGATACTGTTTTAGATTGGGTAGCGGACGAAGGAAGATTAATGTGACCGCGAACCAGGCGCTGAAGGATACGGTTACAGTATGCGGAAAAAATAGATTGACTGAATTCAAGAATTGGCGACAATAGTTGTTAAACGTAATAAATATGAAACGAAATGCGTGGTGCAGAAATTTTATGATTGTACCTATATTAACTACAAAGCTGCACATACCACCGGCGCGACCAAAAGTGGTTCACCGTTCACATTTGTTCAAACGCCTGGACGAGGGCCAGAAAAGAAAACTGACATTAATCTCCGCTTCTGCGGGTTATGGAAAAACAACGCTGGTAAGCGAGTGGCTGGCCGATTGTAAACGTCCGGCCGCTTGGTTATCGCTGGATGAAGGGGACAACGATTCGACTCGTTTTCTCCTTCATCTTATCGAGGCCATAAAAAGAATCGTAAACGTTAGCGACCAAGGGGTATGGAAAGCCATGCAATCCCCGGAACCGCTACCGATTACATATATCCTTACTTCTTTAATCAATGAACTATCATCCGCTACAGATTCTTTCATTCTCGTTCTTGACGACTATCACGTCATTGAATCCCAAACGGTGCATAACGCGCTTTCTTTTCTCATCGACCATCAGCCATTTCAGATGCATTCCATCATCATAACACGTGAAGATCCGAAACTGCCCATTGCCAGATTACGAGCAAAAAACGAGTTGACGGAACTGCGTGGAAATGACCTGCGGTTCACCCGGAATGAAACGGCATTATTTTTCAATCAAATCATGGGACTTCAACTGTCATCTGCAGAGGTGATATTTCTGGAGGCGCGTACTGAAGGGTGGATTGCCGGGTTGCAACTAGCGGCTATCTCCATGCAGGGCTATTCGGATACGGCCCAATTTATTTCGTTCTTTACCGGCAGCCACCGATTCGTGTTGGACTATTTGATGGAGGAAGTGCTGAAGCAGCAGTCCGAAAAGGTTCAAACCTTTTTGCTTCATACCTCCATTCTGGATCGATTTTGTGCTTCACTTTGTGAGGCGGTGCTGCAGAGTGATAAGGAAGGGCATGACACCCTGGAGCATCTCGAACGTTCCAATCTTTTCATCATTCCGTTGGATAGCGAGCGTCTTTGGTATCGTTATCATCATCTTTTTGCCGATTTGTTGCGACAGCGTTTGCACCATGCCAACAAGGACAAGGCCCATGAGATTGCCGCCCTGCATACCAGGGCAAGTCATTGGTTTGAAGAGAATGAACTGGAGGTCGAAGCGTTTCAGCACGCCGCAGCGGCTCAAGATGTGGATCGAGCTGCCAAATTAATCGAAGGAAAAGGGATGCCTCTTCATTTTCGCGGCGCTGCTCAGTCTGTATTAAACTGGTTAAAGCGCCAGGATGACGCCACGCTCAATGAGCGGCCGTCGCTTTGGGTCATTTATGCTTCTGCGCTGTTGATGATCGGTCAACTGAACGGAATCGAACAAAAACTGTCTGCTGCCGAAGCGGCCATGAAACATATCAATCCGAATGAGATGGATCGAGATCTGATCGGACATATCGCATCGATCAGAGCTACGCTCGGAGTTACTCGGTACGATGCGGACAGCATTAGGACTCAATCCCTCATAGCTCTGGAGCATCTGCATCCACATAATCTGCCTGTACGTGCTGCAACAATCTGGACGCTAGGCGTTGCCTGCCAGTTGCAGGGTGATCGCGCGGCCGCCAGGCGGGCTTATACAGAAGCGTTATCAATTAGCAAGCAAATCGGACATATCATGATTACGCTAATGGCATCTTTAGGTTTAGGCCAAATTCAGGAGTCGGACAATCAGTTGAGCCTGGCCGCGCAAGCCTATCAACAAGTCATTCAGCTTGCGGGCAATCCACCATTGCCGGTTGCTTGTGATGCCTACTTGGGCTTGGCTCGAATAAGGTATGAACGGAACGACCTGCATGCCGCCGAACAGCATGTACAACAAAGTATGCAGTTAGCCAAGCAGATCGAGAAGACGGATAGGCTAACGGAGAGCAAATTATTTGCGGCAAAACTAAAGCTCGCAAGACATGAGATTTCAGCGGCGAAAGCTTTGCTAACCCAAGCTCGCCAAGAAGTGCAAGATCAACATTACAACCGTCTGCGGGGCGAAATGAAACACTTGGAGCTTCTTATTTCTCTTCATCACGGTAGCTTTGCGGAAACGGTTAACCTTCTGGAAACGAGCGAATTCCCTGTACTGCGGGCAAGAATCCATATGATCCAAGGAAATGCAAGAACGTCTCTTGCCATTCTGGGCACCTTATATGATCAAGCGAAAGCGAAGCAATGGAAGAACGACGAGATTAAGCTTCTGATCCTCCAAGCTCTGGCTTTTCAAGTCCAGGGCAATATGAAGAGGGCGCTGCAAAGATTAAATGATGCTTTGATACGGGCGAAAAATGCAGGCCTTGTCCGTCTTTTTATTGACGAAGGAAAGGCCATGCTTGATTTATTAACCGCGGCGGCTGCCCGTCGCATTCAGCCTGAATATACCGAATTTTTGCTGGCTAACATGCATCGTGAACAAAAGCTCAACGATTTCGCTGCTCACAGCTTTCCCATCCATTTCGAGCCTTTCGTCGAGGCTTTAAGCGAGCGTGAACTGGAAGTTCTGCAATTGATCGCTCAAGGCTACTCCAATCAAGAAATAAGCGATCGGCTTTTCCTTGCATTAAGTACAGTGAAGGGGTATAATCGCAACATTTTTGATAATTTGCAGGTGAAAAGGCGAACCGAAGCGATCGCCCGTGCCAGAGAGCTCGGGCTGATTTAAAGTTTGATCTGCAACCTGTTCCGGTCTCAAGCAATGCCTTAAGGCGATGCTGGAGATCTTTTTTATTTCAAAACATACTTAAGTATCTACTCAGTCATCCTTTGCGGCTAATATACTAAACTCATCATCCATGGATATCCAGTCTTGCGCAGATCAAGCCTGGGCGGAAAGGAGTGAATCATCATAAAATCGAACAGAAAAACGGCGATCTTGCTGGGGCTGCTGTTCATATCCAGCTTTATCTTTGGAATACTTAGCTCTGTTCCCGAGTTGGAACATCCGGATTATCTGGAAAAATTGTCAGAGATCGAAGTTCAGGTTTTGGTTGCAACTTTTTTTCAAGCGGCAATGGCCGCAGCATATGCAAGTATCGCGGTTGCATTATATCCAATACTTAAGACATACAGCAAAAGCTTGGCGGCGGGCTATTTCGGTTTCAGGCTGATCGGAGCGGGATTTCTTTTTGTTGGTATAGGCTCCCTGCTTCTTTTATTATGGTTAAGTCACCGTTTTGCAGCTGCAGGCCCAGCCGACTCATTGTGTTTAGAACTCATAGCGGAATTGCTCAGACGAGGCAGAGATATTCTGAATCATATTGGAATGATATTGCCCTGGAGTATCGGCGGCTTGATCCTCTACTATTGCCTGTATCAAATCAGGCTTATCCCAAGTTGGTTATCGATATGGGGGATGATAGGCTCCGTCTTTACTCTTGTGGCTACGTTATTATTGATGTTGAATATTATAGAATTAGTGAGCCCGGTCTACTTTATTTTAAACGCACCTATCGCTATTTGTGAGCTGATTCTTGCTGCACTTCTGATCTTCAGGGGGTTCAATTCCATTGGAATCAATCGAAACAAAGAAGGATGGTTCAGATGATGAAGCGGAAGCTGTCATTCTCGGATGTATGGAAATCACAATGCTCATCTCGTAAGAAGAAGCAATATCCCGATTTATGATACAACACGACTTCATGCCGAGGCTGCCGTTGATTTTGCGTTAGGAGACGAGGAGTACAATGAAAGCTATCCATTATGAACAGCGAGTAGAACCGTATCATAAGTAACGGCAAGTTTTCATCTATCCTATCGAAGAAGACGCAACTAAGAAGTGCACAAATAGTTGCGATGCGAAATTGCCGGTCTTTTATACTTAGTTCGAGAGGAGGGAATGAGATGGATTGGCTGGAAAGGATGAACCGGGCGATGGACTACATCGAATCGAACCTGGCTGGGGAGATTGAGCTGAGTGAAGTTGCGCAGAGAGCTTGCTGTTCGTCTCATCAGTTCCAAAGGATGTTCTCCTTCATTACCAATGTTACGCTGGCGGAGTATATTCGGCGCCGAAAGCTTACCCTTGCCGCACTCGAAATACAGAATAGCGAGGCGGCTAGAGTGATCGATATTGCCATCAAATACGGGTACGAATCCCCGGTTTCTTTCGCGCGGGCTTTTCAATCGCTTCATGGGGTTACGCCGGCAAGGGCTCGCCAAGACGGCATTGCTCTTAAAGCATATCCACGCCTCTCCTTCCTGATTACGATCAAAGGAGTAGATGCGATGAATTACCGAATTGAAACGAAGGAATCATTCGAGGTATTCGGCATGGAACGAGTTTTTCGCAGCGATGACGGCGGTGATGCGCCGAACACGCCGGCACAATTCTGGCAACAATGCCACGCCAATGGCGAAGTAGAGAGACTTGCTGCGAATGCCGGCGACTTGCCCCGTTTTGTGAGCCAAGATGCATACAAAGTACATGGGATATGCAGTTACAAAAATACAGGAAACGATACTTTCCCGTATATGCTGTTTGCCTTTAAGAGCGAAACCAGTAACGTGAACGGATATTCTACAATAACGATCCCCGCACAAACCTGGGCCATCTTTCCCTCGGAACCAATTGCAAGGGATGCGCTCGGTGAAACCATCGAGACGTTGTATCGACGATTTTATGCGGAATGGCTCCCAACTTCAGGATATGAGCAGGTGGATGAAATGGAATTGCAAGTTTGCGGCGAAAGAGCTGGGCTTCATACCGTTGAACTATGGTTCGCCATAAGGAAAATCTAAAGCACGCTTACGACTTTGAACACGAGTTAGTGAAATAATATGGAATCGTAAAGGAGATAGAGTCATGTTAAGAAAATTCAACCCTCCAGAGATGGTTTCCTCAGACGCATATAACCACGGTGTAGAGGTCTCATCATTTCAACGTTTGCTGTTCGTCTCGGGTCAAGTAGGCGTAGGTCCGGACGGAAATCCCGGTAAAGATATTCGGGAACAAACGGAATTGGCGATCGGCAATTTAAACAAAGTACTTGCCGGCGCAGATATGGATATGAACGACATCGTAAAATCCACAATCTATTTAACGGACGAAAGTCTAATCGGTCCTTTCATGGAGGCTGGTGCGGGATCCTTGCCTACCCCTCCGCCGGCGACGACGCTAGTTATTGTCAAAGCGCTCGCATCACCGGTCTTGCTCGTTGAGATCGAAGCCATCGCAGCGAAGTGAAGCTGTTCCCTTTTTGACGGGTTGTAAACGATGGCCTTCAAACTTGCCGTTACAGACAGCGCGGAGAACCGTATCATCGCTAATGGTAAAATGTTAAGGGAGTTCATCACCTCCCCGAGCCCGGTTTTGTGAAAATTTGCAAGGGTTACACCATCCAGCAAGCGAGGGTCAAAATCAGCGATAAAATCATAGTCGCTATAGATCCTCTTTAACAACTCATAAGTATCGGATTGCAGTGCTTCAATCGTGAAGTCAAAGAGCAAGTTTATTTTTGTTACTCGTCGCCCAATCATTCTTGGCGAATCTTTTGTGATTTGGATATCCTTGATGATCAGCGAAAGAAGGGATTTTTGTTCATTGGGATCGACGCTCATTAGTACGTTATAGAAGTCTGAAAGCAATTTCTTCAGTGAATTGAAGTCCACTGGCTCAGATTCCCGATTGTCCAATTGGAAAAGCAACTCTTCACGTTGTTGCTGGAGAGTTTTTAACTCGTCTTGAAGTGCGATCAGATTCGGCTTAAACATGTCCAATAACTCGGTATCCACTATGATTTTTTCTTTGAGGTTATTGAGTTTTTTTAGTGTCTTGTCAATTTTGCTTTCGATACGCTTCTTTTCTTCGAGAAGCGGTTTCTCTGCATTCATTCTGTCCGTATTAATCTTCTGCACCAGTTTTTTTAGAAGGAGATCGTTTGTTACGATGCGGGAGAGCTCATCGAAAACTTGTTTTTCCGCCACATCGGCACGAATCCCATGAGCACTGCAAACCGTTTTACCTTTATTATGGTATTGACCGCAGTTGTAGTATCGGTAAATTCGTCCGGATGAGCCTGGAGAACGCCCTGCAACCATCCCGTGTCCGCATTCTGGGCATCGTAGCAATCCTGCAAGAATAAATGGAGTATGAGAACGAACTGGCTTATATGAACGTTTTTTCATGATTCGCTGAACATTTTCCCATTGTTCGATAGAGATAATTGGATCGTGGTTGCCGTCGGAAAGGATGTAGTCGGTATTCTTGCCGCTACGCCGCTTTTCAGCCCAGTTTTCTAATTGATTAAAACGAATTTTCCCAATATAGATCGGGTTATTTAAGATGTTTTTAACCGAAAGAGTACTGAATGGATTGCCCTTTTTCGTTCTATATCCCATCTCATTTAATCTGCGTGTGATGGCTTTTAAACCCATATCTTGTTCGGCAAAATTGAAGATGGTACGTACAATATGAGCTTCATCCTCATTGATTATCAATTCCTTGTTAACAGCGTCGTACCTTAAGACAATGCCACCGTTGTACTTGCCTTGCTTGGCCCTCTCAGTCATACCCATTTTGACACGAGTAATAATGGTATTGCGTTCGAGCTCATTGATAGAACTCATGATCTGAAACATCGCAATGCCTACCGGGTTTGAGAGGTCAACATTCTCAGTAATGCTAAGTAACTGAATGTTGTTCTTTTGAAATATTTCAATAATCTCAAGGGAGTCCTTTGTTCTTCTTGAAAGACGGTCAGTTCTGTATATAAGGACTGATTGAAATTGCCGTTGTTTTACCTCCTTTAGTAATCGCCTCATTTGCGGACGGCCTTCAATGGTTTTTCCGCTAAATCCCTCGTCTATGTACCTTTCCACAATGTCTAAATTATTCTGCAATGCATAACGCTCCAACTCAGATAGTTGGGCTTGGATGCTGAACCCTTCGGTTGCTTGTTCCTCTGTACTTACACGAACATAAATAGCGGCTGTTTTCTTATTCATCAATTCCTCACCTCGTTGCTGTACTTTTCTAGTATTTTAGAAATTTGTTCTAACATGTCCTCGGTCTGGTCGTTGCCTAATTTTAATAACGTGACCGTTATCATGTGTAGAATGTCAGAGATGCATGAGAATATCTGATGGTTATATTGCAGTGAAGATAGCTCGGTCAGCAATTTTATACGATCAGTGAGTTCATGTTGGTCTGCAATATTATGGAGTCGATTAAGGGTATTCATTGCAAAATCGTGAATCATAGTATCTTCACGATTCAGCGGTTGTAGAGGCAGACTAGTCTCCAACCATTTGTCGTAAGGCATTTTGACGTTGTACTTATGACAAGTCGAGATCAGGTCAAAAAGTGATTGGCGAAATTGGGCTTGGTATGTCAATAAAACAATTTGCTCCATCTCGATTCCAAGTACATTCGCCAACTTTTCTGCATTTTCAAAGGACGGTGCGTATTTACCGGTTTCTACATCCCGGATGTAGGTATGAGATACACCGGTCTTTTCCGAAAGCTCCCGATAACTCAGTTCCATTTTGACTCGCTTCGATTTTATTAAATCTGCAATATTCATTGTTTTCACCTCAAACTTAGTATAATCGTAAAATAAAAACTTTACAACAATAAATCATTATGCTAAAAATATAAATCAAGAACTGTAAATAAAATACTTTACAATAAAAAGAGGTGATGTCGGGTGTCAAGAAAGCCATATGATTTCATTGACACAAAAAATGCATTTGCTCCTGAAGATAGTCAAGATTTAGTTGAGTTTCTTCAAGAGCGGCGGCGTGTAGAGCAACTTTTTCTGTCCAAGCTTGCTCTGATCATTGATTATTATTTGCACAAAAATCGTGATCCACCAGCCGGGACAGATGGTTGTACTCAATAATTTTGAAATTGAATACAGAAAATGCTGTTCCCACTAAGTAGGTCATAAACCGTTCGGGACTACGGACTGAAGGAGGACGAAACCTTGGTAGATACAACGAAATTCGACATTGCGGTTAAACTTACAGAAGCACAAATTGAGCAAATTTCTTGGAGCGAAGTTAAGAAAACCATGAAAAAAGGGCTCGTCACATGCGAGTTGTTTGACCAGTACGATGACACCCAACCACGCCTTATTTACAAATACAAGGAAGATGACCCGAAAAGGGCGTGGTTGAAACTCGAATTATCGGTGCCGCGATTTCTGTACGGAAGCAACGTCTACGAGTTGAAGCAAGTTGAAGTTGAGCCCCTGTTTAGGAAGCTCCGCCGATTTGTCGCAAGTATGTTGCAGATTCCCCTTTCGCAAGTGCCTCATTACAGCGAATGGGAAGTCGAAAAACTGCATGTTTGCAAAAACTTCAATGTCGGCCCGCTGATACAGGATTACCTCAGCCTGCTGTCTGGCATACAAAAGCCCGGCGGGTACAAGACTGTCCCATTCAGGGCCGCCGACAGCAACAAACTGGAATCCGTCGCCTATCAACGTAAATCAAAAAAGAACCGGAGCATCCATAAGTTTTACGATAAGCGGGCAGAAGTGGATCAGATGTCAACTCACCCGAATAAAGCACAACATCTGCGAGATGCTCAAGGCTTGCTACGGTACGAGATTGAACTTACCTACAATGAAATGAGGAAATTCAGCCCCTCAAGGCGGGCAATTGAGTTGCTGACCCCTCAGATTGCCGTTAAGGTACTTCAAGACGGTCTGAGTTCTCTGGGGCTAACGAAACCAATTAAGCATTCTTCAATAAGGGGCATGCTCGACGCCATAAACAGGACAAGCCTCAACGTCAGGACGAAAAACATGCTGATTGCATTTCTCTCCGAATTGCATCTTTATGGCAAGGGCTATTGCAAGAATAAATACCCGAGGACAACCTACTACGACAACTACAACAAGCTAAAGGAAGTCCTCGGGATGGATGAGATTCTTTTCTCCGAAGTTGACCTGCCACCACTCAAAGTCCATAAAGATTCGTTTAAGAACAAAAAAAGTCGCTCCATCAGCAGGCGAGCTGAGGAAACGACCATCCAATAAATTGACTAATGAAATTATAACATACTTCATTCCAATTCAGATACAGCGGAGGTAAAAATACATGATTCAATACATTGAATTTCGCATGTTTGTAGATCTGGATGAAGAGCAAGCAATGCATCTGCAAAAGCGTAAGTCCAACCTTGATATTTCTGTCGAGTTGCCAAGAGTCCGCAACGCACCTCTGCAAGTTGTAAATGTGCGGGTCGATGTTCCTTCTCTGCTTGCGGCTGGGGAGTACGAAGAAAATCTATCGATTGGAAATGTGAGCTCTTTTATCACTAAAATTCAACAATACATCTGCAATTGGTACTATATCAGGCCAGAGCAAGTGCTTCACATTAATCAACTCCCTTATTGCATTGTTGACAAGCTCACTATTGGGCAAAATGTCTTTCTCGGAAATCGGATTTTCTATTACGAAGATATTCCGAAAACAGAATTCATTCGATACCAATCAGATAGTAGATGGGTATACCATTTAGGCCCCAAAGCCGATTTTCTGACAGCATTCCACGGACAAGGTAAAAAGCTTTTTCAGTTGACCGATTCCTTCGCCAAAAGTGATTATACCAGGAACATTCGCATTTCTGAGGGCATATTCAGTTATCGATTTGATCTTACCCGGGAGCAGATGACAAAGATCAGCCAAAAGCGACTATTACATGAGCTTATCGACGATGTCAAGCTTTACGGCTTGCTTAAGGAATGGGCCAACAAATTGCCCAAAATGCCGATGTTTTATTCGATGGAGGAAATCAAGCTGTACATCAGGAGTACTCAGACCTCAATACGAAATAAAGAACGCCTGCTGAGATTTCCTTCACCTTTTTTTGACTTGTGGCTATGAAGGATGCAAGCAGTATTATTCACCCGCATCGTTCTCGCGGAATTACTCGGATTTGAAAAAGTTACTTGCAGTTCCGGCTATTCTGCTGGCAGAGCATAACGATCATGTATTGTTTCTCCAACCGTACCGCGAATGGCTGGCAGACAGCCGTCAAGGCCGAGGCGAAGCCGAGCTTGTACCAGCCTTGACGAGCGGATTCTAACGCCAACACTAATGTCTTGTCCTTAGCGTTTAGCTAAGGTACGCCACACGGCGAGTGACGGGATTGCAAAGGGTGTAATCCTTTGCGTTTCCCCGGACGGGGACGGAAGGGGCGATCTTTTGTTTTGAGTATCGCCACTCTATCCCGACACATCGCTGTGAAGTAATGGGTGGCGGGCGGCGAGTGCAAACGAGCCGCCCAACTTCCCATTACTGGCATGTCGATTGGTTTTCTTGTAGAATCAATCGGCGTATTCATCAAATTGAAGCTCAAAGCCCGGCCCTAATGCTTGTAAAACATCTTGAGGTAAAGCGACCATATATGCGTCATCCTCAACAGATACAGCTACTTTGTACGCATAGAAGGGCAATATAACCGCAGGCCGATGAATCCATCGGCGTCGGCCAGCAAAGATGCAAAGCTCGGTGTCAATTGATGTAACTCGCATCATCCACTCTTCGGCACTCAGTACAAAGCCGGATGGAAACTGCAAGCCTTTCTCGCTTGCTACGAGGCTAATACGGGCGTTCTTACTAGCCGATAGACCCTTTATGCCTCTCGGCACTCTAAGTTCATCTACAGCGGATTTTACGCTCCTTAACGCCATTTCGATCATTCGCGGTAATCCGCCAATCAACTTCAGCAGAGTACGGTATGGCATCCGCAAAACATCCGCGTTGATTAGTAGTATCCTTCCGGCCCGGTCGATCATCATTTTGTAATGGTCAGCGGCAGAGTCACATGCATTGAAGAATTGAACTCGCCAACCGCCGCACAGCTTTTCTAAAGTCCGCCAGAAGAAGCCTGCTTTACTTCGTCCGCTAACTGCATTATTGTCTTCTAATGCTATAATCTCGAAGCGTTCATTTGTCAATTCGAAGATGCATTCAATCTTCCTCATACCTCCTGTGGATTCATCGTGAAGTGAGGCTTCAATAGTACCAACGACGACGATAATTTGCGGATGAAGCCCGACAACGCTATCCGTATCTGCTTGTTGCACCGCCACCGGTAAAAACTGCTGTTCGTCATTTTTGTTCATGTAGATCGTCCTCCAATGTGTGATTTGATG
>NZ_JBHUMY010000014.1:0-49772 GCF_042685365.1 Paenibacillus thailandensis
AGCGTCCCCGCCGGCCGCGCCGCCTTCCACGGGCTGCCCTGCTGCGGCCGGCCCGCTCCCCGGCACCGCCTGGCCGCTCGGCTCCGCTTCCGCTTGCCGCGCAGCGTCCCCGCCGGCCTCGACGCCTTCGGCAGGCTGCCCGCCGGCCGCGTGCTTGCCCCGGTTCGCCGTCATCGGATACGGCTCCTGCGCCATCCGGCGCGCCAACGATTTGATGCGCGCAATCAGCTCGCCCGGGCTGAACGGCTTCTGCACATAATCGTCCGCCCCGAGCTCCAGACCGTATATTTTGTCCTCCTCCTGCGACTTGGCCGTCAGCATAATAATGCCCATCTGCGGATATCGTTCGCGCAGCCGCTCGCACACCTCGAAGCCGCTGATGGTCGGAAGCATGACGTCGAGCAGCGCAATATCGAACGGCCCTTCCTCCTCGGACAGCCGAAGCGCGGTCTCTCCGTCCTCCGCCTCCGTCACTTCCATATCGTTGCGCTTTAAATTGATTCGGACGAAGCCGCGAATGGCTTCCTCGTCCTCGAGCAATAAGATTCTCATCTCCGTCGTCCCACCTGCCTCATTCGTCATCCCGGATCAGCGTCAGCTGACGCTTCGCTTCCTCTTGCGTCATGAGCATCGCCAAATAAGCTTCGCGATCCGCCGCCGCAAGTCCTTCAGGCGCTTCCTCCTTAAGCGAAACCGCGTATACAAGGCCCCCTCCGGTCTCCAAGACGGAAAGCGGACGCCCGCCCGCCTCCTTGCGCCCGGCCTGATAGCCTTCCCAATCCTTTTGCGGAACGACGTATACGGTTGCGAGCTCCGCCCTCGATCCGCTCTCGCCGTTCCAATAATCGAATTGTACGACGGCGTATCCCTCGTCCTTCGCCGGCCGGCTTAACGTATAACGGCCGGACCAGTCATCGGGAACGACAAAACGAAAGCCGTACGCGTAGTCGCTATACTCCTCCCGCACCCGGACATAGCCGTCCTTGCCGTCCCACCGTTTCCATTCGGTAATCCACAGCGTCTCGGCATAGGGGAGACCGCTATTGCCGGGCGGCTCGGCCACGACGGCCAGCTCGATAATACCGTCCCCGTCGATATCCCGGTTTCGGACGGGGGTCCAGCTCATGCCCTGATCCTGCTCTTCGAGCGGAACCCGGCGCAATTTGCCGTTTTCCCAGGCATACAGCTCGGTTACGGAAGAGTGGGCTCCCGCGGAAGCCTCTACGACAATGCCCGATTTTCGTTCGGAAATCCTTCCGATCAACACCCTTTCATAGGTATTGACATCCGGCGACAGCGGCAGGCTTTGCATCTCGGCCAGAGCGCCTTCGGACCATTTATACAAGCTTAAGCGATAGTCCGCCTTCAAGCTCCTTCCGTCGCCGCTGTCGACGCCGACGCCGGCCGTAACGACAGCCAGCTCCTTCTGCCCGTCCCCGTTGACGTCGCCTGCGTCGGCATAAACATATGGCATCGATTCAACCGGCTTCAGCACCGTTTGGCCTTCTTCGTTCATTACCGGATTCTGGCCGAAACGGTATACTTCCAGCAGGCTGGGGCTGTCGAACGAACCGTTGCCGATCCAACCGACGAACATTTCGACCGCGCCGTCCCCGTCCAAATCTTCAATGTCCAGCCAATCCAGCTGACGGGCGAGCGGCTGCTCGATGACGGCTTTCATCCGCCACTCCTCGTCTTCCCGTTCGAACAGCATCATCTCGGGCGCGTTAAACTCGTTATAATAAGACGCAATGGCTTCATCGATGCCGTCCCGGTCGTAATCGACGAGCCGGATGGCCTCGGTCTCATCTCCGCGGAGCGGGATGGCCAGTTTTCCGTAAGCGGGCAGCGCAGCCTCGACGGCCTGCACCAGCTGCTGCTTGTCCGACGCGATTGACGGCTGCTGCAGCAAATCGGCCGGAGCGGCCGTGTAACGGCAGCCGGACGTCCATAAGCAGAGCAGCATCAGCGAGCCTATGCCCGCCGCTTTTCTCCATTTTGGCCCCGACCCGCTTGCCCGTTTCGATTGTCCGTCCATCTCCGAGCCTCCTTTCTCCGCCGGCCGGCATACGCCTGAACCCGCTTGGGTTTCGGCCGATCATACGATACGATTCACTTGGTTAATAATTATCCATACCGAATACCGCAGTGCGTTACAAAAAGGTTACACCCGGCGAAAGCCGCTTGACAATCCTCGGAACGTGGAATATAGTGGAACCAGGAAAATGTAAGTGATCACTTGCAACCTTATCGTTTACGGAAAGGAGCTGATTCCGATCGCAGCAATGCCGAGCAGCAGCGACAAACTATTGCTTGCAGCCATTGATCTTATGGCCGAAAAAGGCTATCACAACACGACCACCAAAGAAATAGCGGCCGCTGCCGGACTAAACGAGGTGACGTTGTTCCGTCATTTCGGCAATAAGCTGAACCTGTTGAAAGCCGCGTTCGAGCGGTATCATTATGCGGGCGTCATGACGAAGCTGTTCGAGGAGAAGCTCGTATACGAGCTGGTGCCCGATCTGCTGCTGGTCAGCAGAACGTATCACGAAACGATGCTGCGCAACAAGAAGCTGATTCAGATCAGCTTTAAGGAAAGCGACGCCTTGCCCGAACTCCATGCGTTTTCGCGCACGCATCCCGAGCAGTTGAAAAAGCTGCTGACGGAATACTTCGCCGCCATGGCGAAGAAGGGCAAAGTGCTCAGCGATCGGCCCGAGCTGCTGGCCGTTACGTTCATGTGGATGAATTACGGCTCGTTTGTTTCCATGCTCAACAACGCCAGCTCTTTCCCGAACATCCGGCTGGACGACTATATCGAGGAAAGCGTGCGCGTTTTTGCTAGGGGACTGACCCCCTAGTTTTTTTGCGGAAGTAAAGCAAGCATGTACTTGCATGCAATGCAGTTTATTCACGATGTTCCATCTCACGATACAGGAGGCATGATCTTCGATGTCCAATCCCGATTACGCGGCAAAAACAAACCAAGCGAGCCCATCGGCCGCGGCGGACGCCCGTACGGCAACATCCGTCCAAACGGCGGAGCGATTGATCCGCGTGCTTGCGTTCACGCTTATATTGTCGTCCATGAGCGCCACAATGTTCAATATCGTATTGCCCGGCATCGCCGCCGATTTCGGCTTGTCGTTCTCCCAGGTTAGCTGGGTTTCCTCCGCTTATACTTTAATTTACGCCATCGGCTCGGTCATCTACGGCAAACTGGCCGATACGTACAAGCTTAAGCATCTCCTTACGTTCGGGCTGTCGTTATTCGCGGTCGGTTCCGTCATGGGGCTGGCCGCGCAATCTTACGCGGTGCTGCTGAGCGGGCGGATCGTTCAGGCGGCCGGCGCCTCCGTCATTCCCGCCACGGCCATGATTATCCCGGTCCGGTACTTTCCGGCGGAAACGAGAGGCCGGGCGCTCGGCATCTCGGCGACGGGTCTTGCGGTCGGCGGCGCGCTGGGGCCGGTTATCGCCGCGTTCGTGACCAGCGCGTTCAACTGGCGGTTTTTGTTCGGCGTGCCGCTGCTCGTCTTGTTTACGCTGCCGTTGTACCGCAAATATATAACCGACGGCCGAGGCGAAGGCAAGCGCATCGATTGGCTGGGCGGCGGTTTGCTGGCCGGTTCGGTTGCCGCGCTTCTGCTCGCCGTAACGCAAGAGCAATGGCCGTACGGCGCAGGCGGCGTTCTACTGCTCGCGGCGTTCGTCTGGCGCATTCGCCGCGCCGCCGAGCCATTTGTACAGCCTCGGTTATTCGCGAACCGCAAATACACCGCCGGACTCGTCCTGGCCATGCTGGTCATGAGCATCGGTTTCTCGCTGCCGTTTCTGACGCCTCAGCTGCTTAGCGCGGTGAACGGCTTGTCCACCGGCTGGATCGGCTTCGCCATGGTGCCCGGGGCCGCCGTCTCGGCGCTGCTCGGGAGAAGCGCGGGCAAGCTGGCCGACCGCAAAGGCAACATCGTGTTGTTTTATATCGCCTCCACAATGATGTTTGCTTGCTTTGCGCTGCTGAGCGTTTTTGTCGGCGTGCCGCCTATTGCGACAGCGCTCTTGCTCGTCCTCGGCAACGTCGGCCAAATGTTCCTACAGATCGCCCTTTCTAGTACGATCTCCCGCACCTTGCCGAAGGAGCAGACCGGCGTCGGCATGGGACTGTTGTCGATGCTGAACTTTCTGGCCGGGGCCGTCTCCACCGGCATATACGGCAAAGTCGCCGACCTCGGGGCCGCCACGGCTTGGAATCCGCTGAACGTATACCCGCATGCCGCCCTGTACAGCAATCTGTATCTGGTGCTGGCTCTGCTGTATATCGTCATCGTCGCCGCCGGCCGCCGCATGTTTCGGTGAATCAGAAAAAAAGGAGTTAACAAGAAAACGGCGATGCAGGCTTGACCCTTGCATCGCCGTTTTTCTTTTATGCTATTTCGCAATGCAAGCTTGCCGTTTTGAGGCAGCCCTATCGCTTTAAGCCGCATGATTACGCTTCATCGTCACTCGTCGCCGCAGCTTCCGCCGTCTCCGAAGCTTCGTCCTTCATTCGCTTGCCGCCGAAGCCGCCTTTCAAGCCCGCCAACTCGCCGTTTACGATAGCGGCGGCCTTCTCTTCCAGCCCGCCAGCAATCGTATCGTATTGGTCTTGCGTAATCTTTCCGGCTTCAAGCTGCTCGTCCAGACGCTCCCGCTGCCCGCTTGCGATCAGCGCGGCAATGTCGTCCGCGTCCACGCCTTGCTCTTCCGCTATGGAAGCAAGCGTCGCTCCTTCTTCCTTCAATGCCGCTTGCAGCTCCTCCGTCGTCAGCCCCAGCGCTTCCGCGACAGCTTCGTTGTTGGCGAAGAAACCGACTTTCCCATGTCCGCCGCCGAAGCCGCCTTTCAGGCCCGTCAACTCGCCGTTCACGAGGGCGGTGGCGTTGTCTTCCAAGCCGGCAACAATCGTGTCGTATTCGTCTTGCGTGATGGTTCCGGCTTCAAGCCGCTCGTCCAGACGCTCCCGCTGCCCGCTTACGATCAGCGCGGCAATGCCGTCCGCGTCCACGCCTTGCTCTTCCGCTATGGAAGCAAGCGTCGCTCCTTCTTCCTTCAATGCCGCTTGCAGCTCCTCCGTCGTCAGCCCCAGCGCATCGGCGATGGCTTCGTTGTTTGCGAAAAAGCCGATTTTCCCATGTCCGCCGCCCGGTCTGCCTAATTCGCCTTGCGCTGCCGTTTCGGTTTCTGCGCTTGTCCCGGTGCCCGCCGCCGCGTTTGCGTAAGAGGTTGTCCATACCGCTCCTAACGTCAGGGACAACGCAAGAGCGCTTGCCGCTATCGTTGTTCTTCTGCTCATCATTCTACCGCCTTTCAGCCATGGTTGTTGGTTTCACAATCATAGCCTAAACCGGCCAGCTTAAATTCCCTTTAGCGGAACCTTAAACGGACATAAAAGATTGGCGGCGGCGCGAAATCCGCCGTCAGGCGATAAACTCCGTAACCCTCGTAACGGTCCAAAAGAGGGCCACCGCCGTCACCGCTCCGGAAGCGGCAAGGTTAACATACCGGTAGCCGGCATGCCGCCTTAAGCAGAACAAAACCGGCAGCAAAACCGCAAGCACGACGAGTTGGCCGAGCTCCACGCCTAGATTAAAGGAAAACAGGCTTAGCAGAAGATGCTCCCCTTGCACGCCTTGCAGCACTTGGGCGAAGCCGAAGCCGTGGATGAGGCCGAACAGCATCGCCACGATCCAGCGGCGGTTGATTTGCTTGCGAATTAAATTTTCGATCGCGACGTAAGCGATGCTTAAGGCAATAACCGGTTCGACGAAGGCGGCCGGCAAATTGACGATGTCGAGAGCCGCCAGCGCGATGGTCAAGCTATGTCCCGCCGTAAAAGCCGTAATGACTTTGACATAGTCCCATTTCTGCTGCCTGGCCATCACCAGCGCCAATATAAACAGCAAATGATCGATGCCGCCCCAAATATGCTCGACCCCGATGACGACATATTCCCACGCCGTTACAAGCCAGCCCGGCACCTCTACCGTTGCCGCCGCAGCTCCTTCTCCCGCCGCGGCCCGGCCGAAAAACTCGCGCCGGTCGTTCGTAAACACGATATTCTGCGACGACTCCCCCGAACGGATCGAAGCGAAATTTTGATGATTGATGTCCATGTCGAAGAAAAAGCCGTAATCGATGGTGTACCCGTCCGCCGTATCGTTTAATTCGTAAGCCAAATCCATATACAGATACGGGATCCCGCTTTTGTCCTCGACGGAAATGCCGTCAATGGATCCAAGCGGGACGGGCCTGCCGCCCTCCTTGACCGTCAAATACTGCTGAACGAGCGGCCTTAGCTCTTCCGCCGTCCATGCCGCCTCTCCTTCGGCAGGGCGCTCGCCGCCGCTGCCGCCAAGAATAAACACGCCGCCCGAATGCACGTCCATCCACTGCGCAACCTCCTGGGCGTCCAGATAGAGGCCGTAATTCAGCTTGCCGGCATCTATCTGAATGCTCGAGTAGCCAAACGTGTTCATATGCGCGCTGGCCGGTTCGACCCGGATGAACGCCGACAGGAGGAGAAGAGCGGCGGCGGCCAGCCACCGAAAACCAAGGGCCGCCTTCCCCCTTTTCGCTTGAAGATTCCCGCCGGCTCCGCTTACGCATTCCGTCCGAACCTTGTTATCGTTCGAATACATGATAGTTTCCTCCGTTCCAAGCATATACGCCGCGCCGTCATAACTCTTATAACACATGAAAGGTACCGGCCGGCGTTAAGTGATTGTAAAACGGCCAAAGCGGGAGGAGCCCATGAACGTTACACGGGCTCCTCCGCTTTTTGCTTCCTTTCGTTCCGTTCCTATCGCTTAAGTCAAGGCAATTGCTCCAGCAAAAGCGCCACGACTTTGGCCGTTTCCGCTCTCGCCGCCAAGCCGGCCGGGTCGAAGCGGTTCGCGCCTTTGCCTTCAATCAGGCCGAGACCGGCCGCTTTATCGACGGCGTCTTTCGCCCATGCGCTGATTTGATCCCCGTCCGAGAACGATGCGCTGCCCGCCGGAATCGTCTCTCCGCCTACGCGCTCCATCGCGCGGACGATCATGACGATCATTTCCTCGCGGGTAATCGGCTTGCCCGGCTCGAACCGGCCTTCGTCGACGCCTTGCACAATGCCCGCTTCATAAGCCGCCTGCACCGCTTCGGCGTACCAGCTTCCCGCCTCCACGTCCGCGAAGGACGCCGATCCGGCGGATGCCTGCAGCCCGAACGCCCTGGCCAGCAGCGTAACGAACTCGGCTCTTGTCGTCGATTTCGAGGCGCCGAACGTGTTGTCGTCGATGCCGTTGGCGATGCCGTAGAACGACAGCAGCTGCACATATTCGTAAGCCCAGTTGGTCTCGGCTACGTCCGTATAGGACTTGCTGTACGCCAGCACCACATACGTGCCCGCTTCCTCCACAGTCGCTTTGTAGCCGCCGCCTGTATACTCGCCGCCGATCCACGTCGCCGTACCGTCTGCCGCAATGCGGTAAATGCCGGCCAATCGCTCGTCCTTGATGCCGCCTGCTTGGAGCTCGATCGTAACCGAAGCCGGAAGCTGCTGCGTCTCTCCGTCTTCATTCGCGGCGCCGATAGCCACTTGGACGGAAGCGCCGGCTGCGGTCAAGGTAGCGTTCAACGTCGATCCGAGCGATCCGGCCGCTTCGTTAACGGTTTGCTCCGACACTTCTTCCGTCGATACGTACAGCTCCTCGCCTTCGCCCAGCTTTGCGGCCAGAGCGGCGAGCTGTTCCGCGCCGATCGTTAGCGCGGCTTCGCTGCCGAACGTTATCGTTACGTCGCGGCCGCCGATCGCCTTCAGCGCTTCGGCCGTAAAGACGAGGCCTGCCGAAGCGTCCTCCGCCTTCAGCCGCACCGCTCCGCTTGCGGCAATATCGCCCGCGTTAACCTCGGTCACGACCCCGGTCGACGGTTTCGCCGAGCCGCCGCCATTGCCGTTTCCGTTTCCGTTGCCATTGCCATTTCCGTTTCCGTTGCCATTGCCGTTATCATGGCCGTCGTTATCGTCATCATCGTCGTTATCGTCGTTATCGTTGCCGTTGCTGCCCTTGCCCGTGCTGAACTTCCAAATACCGGACCGGGTCGTCATGCCGGCCGAATCGGTTGCTTTGGCATACCAGTAGTAGTCCGTATCGGCTTTAAGTCCGTTCCAGCGGGCCGTAGCGACGCCTCCGCTCTCGACGTCCTGCTGCGTTCCGATTACCTGCTTGCCGTACAGATTGACGCCGATATAGTCGGTCGCCACGCGTTTGACCGGATCTTGCGGGACATACGGAACGTAGAAATCGTCCTTGCCGTCCTCGAAGTAGTTCCAATCGTCCATATATGCCGAATAAGTGCTGACGTGAATTTGCTCCTGCGCCGGATCGAACTCCAGGAAACGCATGTAGCCTTGGCCGCCCATCGGGCCGGATTGATAGTCCGCCAGCATCTCGACGACGACGCGGCCGTCCTCCAGATGCTTCACGTTATAGCCGACGCCGTGAATATGGCCGCAAAGCACCAGCTTAACGTTGGCGTTTTTCGCAACGATTTCGTCCCAGATCATTTGGCCTTGGCCCGAATAAGCGCCGCTAGGCGAAATATATTCGTGCGTGCCGATAATGACGTACCGGTCCGGATATTTCTGCAAAATCTCGTTCGCCCATTCGACCGTCTCCTCCTGGATGCTCCAGCCGAGGTACATGATGAGGAAGTCCTGCCCATTCGCCGATATAAGATCGTAGTGGTCGCGGTTGTTGTTCAAGTCGTCGCCGTAGGTCGGCTGGCTTTCAAAACGGTCCCGCCCGAAATATTTCCAATATTCCGTGTAATCGGCATCCGTATGGTTAACGTCATGGTTGCCCGCAACGACGCCGTAAGGAAGGCCCGCTGCCTCGAGGATCGCCATGCTGTCGCTCGCCACCTGCCATTCGTCCGGACGGTCCCAGTCGTCGACAAGGTCGCCGGTATGAATGAGGTATCGGATATCCATCTCTTCCTTCATCGCCGCCACGAATTCCATTTCCTTCTTGAAAATGTCCGGGTAGGAATCCGCGTAATATTGCGTATCCGTGCTGAACGCGAAGGTGAATTTGCCGTCCGGGTCCCCGTTCGCTGCGTCCGCTTCGTTCGCCGCGTCCACGGCCTCCGCAGCCGCTGCCGGTTCCTCTTCCGCAATCATATCCTGAATGAGCACCTGGATCGCTTTATCCTTGACCATATCGGCCGCGTTCACGGTCGCCCTCAGCTCGAAGTCGTCCGCTCCGACGCCGCTCGCGGCCGCTTCCCACTTGCCGGTCGCGTAATTCCAGGTGTACATCGTCACTTGGCGGCCGGCCAGCGAACGGCCTTGCCATACGACTTCAACTTCTTCGATGCCTTCGGCATCCTCGTCGAGCTTGAACTCGTAGCGCTGGTAAGGGAACAAGCCGCTCGCGTCCGTAATGTAATATTGTCCGTCCTTCTCGGCTACTTGCGTCTTCGCTTCCGCGCTAAACGCTTCTTCCCCTTGCGGATTCAGCTCCAGCGGGGGCTCGCGGTCAACGGAATTGGAGTACGCCTTGATGTCGGACTGCTCCTTGAAATCGTAACGGTAGCCTTGGCCGAACGTTACGTCTACCGCTTCGCCGTTAGGGTCGCTTGCCGTTACGCTAAGCCGGGCGCTGCCGCCAACGTTCGCCGCCCCTTCGGCCGGCGACGGATTGCCCAGCACGCCGGGCGCCTCGTTCGCTTGTGTAAACGACGCCGAGCGAACAGTGACGTTGCCCGCTTCGTCGCTGGCCGTCACTTCAAAGACATGCTCGCCTTCCTTCAGCTCGGAGGCGGTCAGAACGGCCGGCAGGCCGATCGTTTTGCCGTCCAGCGTTGCCGTAACCGTCACCTTGCCGGACAAGGCGTCGACAGCCGTCGCGTTCAATTCGACCGTTCCGCTGTATTCGCCGCCGTCCTCGATAGAGAACGTCTCGAATACGGGTGCCGTATTGTCCGTCACGACCCGGACGCTGGCAATGTCGCCGCCTTCGGAGAGCATGATCGTATGCTCGCCGTCGGAAAGCGCCGTCGTATCCAGCTCGGCATACACGCTATGGAACAGCTCTTCCGGCACATGGAACGTAACTTCAATGTATTCGTAATAATTGCTGCTGTCGCCGATTTGCTGACGGGACGCAGGATCGACGGACGTAAAGCTGTCCGAGCCCAGCGCCTTCACCCGCGCCGACACCACCTCTGCGGCGGAGCCGTCCGGCAATAGAACCTCGATGCCTTCGATCCGGTAATCGTCGTTGTTGACCGCCGTCCCGAATTCCAGCGGATCGTTCGCCGTACCCGCCGTAATCATGAGGGTGTTGTTGCCCGGCTTCAGGCTGTTTTTCGGAATTTCAACGTATTTCTGCTCCAGATAGCTGCTGGCCGGAAGAATCGTGACCAGCTTGCCGTTCAGGAAGAAGCCGTTCTTGAAGCTGGACTGCATATCGTCCGCGCGGTAAGTGAGCACCGGAGCCTCATGCATGGCGGGGGCCGTCGAAAGCGCCTCTCCGTCCATCTCCAGGCTGAGCGATTCCCCGGACGCCCCTCCATGGCCGTATAGGCCTGCCGTTCCGCTCAAGAAGCTGCCGCCTTCCACCACGAGCCGCAGCCCGCCGCGATTCTCGAAAGACAAGCTGTAATCGGCGGTACGGACGACATTCTGCCCGTCGGTTGCCTCGATATAGTAGTCGATGGACTCGGCCCCGAGCAGCAGCGCCTTGTCGACCGTATCCGATACGAACCGGCTCGAGTCCCCGGCGATGCGTTTCATATTCACGGCCGTGTAGGCCGGGTCGATCTCCCGTTTAAAATAAAGCGTTACCCGCTTCACCGAGCGGTCGTCGGTTACCGTTGCCTGGAACGATTGCGAACCGAAGGCTGCCGCGCCGGTCGCCGGCTCGTGATCGATAACCGGTTCAGCCATATCCTCCGGCACGTCAACCGGCTGCGCGGGCACCTGGCCTTCCGCCAGCTCGCCCGGCGTAGCCGTCATGCCGGCGGCCCGCTTCGCCATCTTGTTGGAGCCGTCCATCGGATACTCGTACACCACGCTTCTGCCGTCATCGTTAGTCTCGTCGACGCCGACGTTGTACCACGCTTGAACGATGGCATTGCGGGCATGGTCGACGACGCTTGGAGCATCCTCGCCGATAATAATCCGGCCCTCGTTGTTGTTGTGCATGCCGAGCGCATAGATCGGCATCACCCGATCCTCCGGCAGATCGACGCCCCAATGGCTGTTAAAGCTGCTGACCGGCTCGCCTTTGCTCAGGTTCGACTGCAGCCATATAACGGCCGTCTCTCCGGCCGGGAGCATAAGATCGGCCTGAAGATCCCATTTCATCGTCGCTCCGTGGTAGAAGCCGTATTTCATCTGATAATCCTTCAAATTAATCGTGCGGGTCGAGTTGTTGTAAACCTCGACATATTCGTATTTGTCGCTGCCCTTCGCATCCGGCACCAGCTCGGTAATGAGCAGCTCCGGAATGTCGGAAGGAACGGATGCGTAAACGGCGATTTCAAAAGGCTTGCCGGTCGTGTCCATCTTCGCGGTCGTATAACCGGCATCCGACGCCTCGAAATAGTAGTACAGCTTCTGGGCTCCCGCCAACACGGAAGCCGGAATAACGGCTTCATACAAGGAGCCTTCCTTGACCGCCATCGGCAGGGAAACGTAGTCCGGCATCAAATCCGTTTTGTATTTCAGCGCTGCGCTTTTAACCTCTTTATTGTCGGTAATCGTAGCCGCAATCGCCAAATCCTGCTGAGAGGTGACGGAAGCAGCCGCCCGCGTATGTTCGACGGCCGGCGGATTATCCACCTCGAAGGCGAACAGCCCGTTAAAGTCGACGGGACTCTGGGAATATCCGGCCTCGTTTCGTACGACGATGAAATATTCCATTTCATCCATGGCGGCCATGTCTACGGCCGGGATGATGCCCGATACCGCGTATTGGCCGGCTGTCGTTTGTTCAACCGTCATTTCGGCGGTTGTATAAAGAACGTCCTTGTTGCCTCTGTAGTACAGCGTTCCGGATTGCAGAGCCGAGCCGCTCGCAACGGAAGCCTTTACGGCCAGATCGATTGGACTCGTAACCGTCACTGCGGGCTCATGCGTAATGACGGGCGCTTCGGACGGGTTGTCCGCAGCCGGAGCAGGAACTTGTCCGGCAACAAGCGTCCCCGGAGTCGGCTTCTGCAGCGAGCCCATCTTCGTCATCATGATTGAGCTTGAGTTGTATTGATAAATAACGCTTGTATTATCCAGGTTGTCGCCGACCTCGGACGAGCCGATCGTCGCATCGTTATACCGGGCCGACGAGAGCACCCGGTTGTCCGAATTATGACGGATGGAATACGTATAGGTGCCGGTGTTCGGGAAGTTCCCGCCTTTGGTTTGATCCAGCACGCCGGCCTGGCTCTCGTCCAGATTGATGCCGTATCCGGCGTTAAACACGGACAAGTCGGGAGCCATCTTGCTTTTCATGCCTCTGAGCACGATCGTTTGCCATGGCTTAAGCTCTTTATCCGGCATCGGCCATGTGTAGTTTGCGCTGCCGTTCCAGTTCTCGCGGTATACGGAATAATCCTTGAGCCGGACCGGTTGGGCGCTGTTATTGTACACCTCGATGTATTCGAACGCCTCTTCGGACCACTGCGCATTGCTGTTCAGCGCATTAAACACGATTTCCGTAATAAGCAGGCTTGGCGTTTCCGACGGTTCGACAATCGTGAGCCGATAAGCGGTTCCTTCGGCGGCAGGATTGCGGGTAACGCCCGCCTCATTGTGCACTTCAAAATAGTAATCTACCGATTCCGCATCCAGCATGGCTTCCGCCGGAATTTCCCCGGTAATCGTGTAGCTGCCGGCTCCCGACGCGCCGATCGTCATGGGAACGGACTCGTAAGCGGCGGCGCTGCCGCTTTTGTAGTACAACAGAGCCGAAGTTAACGCTTGCTCGCTGTAAACGGAGGCGGTCAGCTGCAAATCCTGCGGGCTGACGGACGTTGCGCCCTCGTTGTAGGTAATGACCGGCGGCTGCGGGTTCCCTGCGGCCGCACCCGGCACTTGCCCCTCCAGCAGCGTGCCGGGGGTAGGCGTTTGCTTCGTCGCCATTCGCGTCATCCGCAGCGAACCGGCTTCATCGGTTTTATAAACAATGCTCTTCGCGTTCGAATTATCGTAGCTGTTATTGGAAGCGATGCTCTTATAAAGCTCGTTCGTTTCGCTATTTGCGGCAACGTCGTTGTATTGGGCGAAGACGACGGTGGAATCGTCCGAGCTTCGCTTGATCGATACGGTATGCGTGCCGTCGTTCGGCAAATTGCCTGCCGGCATCGTCATCGTCACGAGCTGATCCGGCGTTATATTGGAAACTCCGTACGCTTGAATAAATTTCTCGTACGTATTTTGCGCCGAATCGCTATGGGAGCCCCGCAGAACGACCGTCTGCCGGGGAGCGATATAATGGTCCGGCAGCGTCCACTTATAGTTCGCAGAGCCGTTATAGTTTTTGCGGTATACGTAATAATCGCCCAAATTAATCGATTCGGCGCTATTATTGTAGATTTCGATGTATTCCCAAGCTGCGATGTCCGCGCTGGAATAATTCGGGCTGTTAAATACGATTTCGGTAATAAGCAGGCTTGGAACGTCCTGCTCCGGCCGATCGATCTCCACCGCGTAGTCCGGACTGCGCGTCATGCCGTCCTCGTCCGCAACCTCGATATAATAATCGACGGTTTCCTCGCCTTCCATCGCTTCGACCGGCAGCAGCCCCGTCACCTCAGCCGTGCCTTCCGCTGCCGTCCCGACGGTCATATTTTGCGATAAATAGGAAGAATCGCTTCCGCTCTTGTAATAGAGCTTGGCGGACGTTAAAGACGACAGGCTGTAAACGGATGCCGTAACCGTCAAATCTTCCGGCTCCGCCGCCGTCTCCGGGTCATGCGTAATAACCGGCGCGTCGGCTGCAGCTTCCGTCTCGGCCGTTCCTTCCGGGGACGCGGACGGTTCGGCTGCCGGCGTCGCCTCCACGGCGGGCTCTTGGGCCGCAGACGTTTCTCCGGCCGGCGCCGGCTCCTGGGCGGCAGGCGCTTCTTCGCCGGATGCCGCTTCTTCGGCGTAGGCAAGCTGCACGCCCGTCCAAGGCGCTAAGCTTCCCGTCCAGCCCGCGGCAACCATTACGGCTGCCATTGCGCCGGCTGTCAGCCGCTTGACTTGGTTCCATCTTCTCATGCTCGACACTCATCTCCCTTGTTTTCGCTTTCAGCAAGTAGTTTAAACGCGGGCCGTGCCGGCTGACTATTTACACCTTATTCGATTTGTTGCACGATTTGCGATATGTCGACTTCATTCGTAAATTTCGAAAAAAAAGCCCATAATCCGAAAAACGGTCAGTCGTTTTTTTAACATTGCGATAACAGAACGTAAATCCGCGCAAAACATATACCCAATCAATCGTTTCTTGAGCAAATAAAAGCATCGGCAAGCACAAATGAACAATTAACAATGCGATTACACTGCCCGCATATGATTTCAACATTCGTCCGGTAAAGTAGGGACATACATAAGCGGTCTGATCCAAGGTCGTCTCTCGGAAGGAAACCTAATAGGTATTGGGGGCTTGAAAGAATGAAACCTGAGCGGCTCAGCCAAGCGTTGGCGGGAACCCTGGCTATCCTGTCCATGATCTCTCTCTTTTATCTGCTCTCTGTCCACGCTCTCGTCAAAGCGATCAAAGACGAGATGATCCGCAGCCATCGAATCGAATTGGACCATACGGCCGCCTTAATCCGTTTCAGCCGGGGCGAACCGGACAATCTCCCCTCTTTGCTGAAGGACGCTTCCGAAGCGCTTGTTCTTCCGGACAAGCTCGTCGTAACGGGCGCAGATGGCCATGAATTATTCCGCTCCGAAGAAGCGGCCTCTTTGTCCGTTCCGCCCTTAAACGGCGGCCGTACCTACCTGTTCCGGGAAGGCTATCATTATCTGTTCGCGGATGCCGGGGAAGGAATCGGCCTGGTATCGGCGGTGGAGCATGCCGAAGTGCGGCAAGCGTACCGGCCGTATGCCATGACGGCTTTAGCCCTTCCGGCCGCTGCGCTGGCCGTCTTTCTTGCCGCAGCTGCATGGTATGCCCGGCGCATGATTCGTCCGGTTCGGGATATGCTGGCCGTTGCGGCCGGCAACGCCGGCACAGGTATGCCCAACCGGCGAATCGGCCTCAATGAAGCCCGCGATGCGGTAAACGGACTGATACAGGAACGGGAGCTGCTCATCCGGGGTGCGGCAGAGCACCGTGCGGCGCTTGCGACTTTGGACTATATGAACCGGCTGCGCAATCTAAACCCGGATATGAAAGAAAGCGGATCCATTCCGGACGCCGACAGCTATCTGCTTATCGTGCTCGATTTCCGCCGCCGTAACGCCGGCTATTCCGAATGGGAAGCCGATCCGGGCCATCCGTTCGTGAGCGATATGATTGCTGCGGTCAGACGGTTTGCCGAAACGCATGCGCGGGATGCCCATGCGTTCCAGATCGATCCGATGCAGCTTGTCGCCGTTCTTCCGGAAGCGGATCGGGAGCTTGTCATTGCCGCCCTGCGGGAACAGCTGCCGCGGTGGCGGCAAAGCCCTTTCGCCGGTCTGGAGCTTACGGCTGTCGTCAGCGAGCGGATCGAACGGCGTACTCTATTGACGGAGGCGTACCGGCAAGCGTGCCAGATTGCCGAACGGAACGCCGAGCAAGGCGGCTTCGAGCTCATCGAGGCTCATTCGGATGAGGAGTCCGATTCGGGGAATGACGACGGCAAACGGCGGGTGCCGCCGGCCGTTCCGGTGACCGGCGCCGGCGCGGACGAGATGGACTCGCTGGCCGCGTTCGTGCTGGACATGATCCGGAAGCGGTACGACCAGGATTTGTCGCTCCATTACTTGTCCGATCTTCTGAATATGTCCAACACTTATTTATCAACCTATATTAAAGAAAAAACGGGCAAAACGTTTAGCGATCATCTGCATGACGTGCGGGTTCGGAAAGCGCAGGAGCTGCTCGTTACAACCAATCAAACGATTCACGACATCGCCTCGCAGGTCGGCTACGTCAACTTCTCCTCCTTTAACCGGATGTTCAAGAAACATACCGGCCTTACGCCCGGCGAATATCGCAAACGTCAAATTATCCGGATCCATAAAAGCGGATGACGCCAAGCGGAAACGACTTTGTCTCCCTTGTCCCGGGCCCGAACCGTTTCGGCGGCAATTCCGTCGTCCTCGGCACAAAAAAAAAGCGCCGCCCGCCTCATAAAGAGGGGACAGCGCGGTTTACGCCTATGGAGTTGAGCCTGAGCGGATGGGCTTGTTAGCCGCGGAGCGCCTTCATGGCGATGTCCGTGCGGCAATGCATGCCGTCGAAACGGATGACGCTGGCCGCTTCGTACGCGCGGGCGCGCGCTTCCGCGATGTCGCGTCCTCTGCCGACGATGCCAAGCACGCGGCCGCCGTTCGTGACGATCCGGCCGTCCTGCTCCGCCGTGCCGGCGTGGAAGACGAGCGCGCCTTGCGCTTCCGCTTCGTCCAAGCCTTCAATGACGCGGCCTTTCGGATAAGAGCCCGGATAACCTTCCGAAGCGGCAATGACGCATACCGCCGCTTCGTCGCTCCACGCGATGTCGAGCTGGTCGAGCCGTCCGTTCAGCGTGGCGAGCACGATATCGAGCAAGTCCGTCTTCAGGCGCGGGAATACGACTTGCGTTTCCGGATCGCCGAGACGGGCGTTGAATTCGATCGTTTTGGTGCCGCCCTTCGTAATCATGAGGCCGGCGAACAAGACGCCGCGGAACGGACGGCCTTCGCTCACCATCGCTTTGGCCGTCGGCTCGATAATGTTCTTGATCGCGTCGTCCACGATGGATTGAGGAATATGCGGCAGCGGAGAATACGTCCCCATGCCGCCCGTATTCGGGCCTTTGTCATCGTCGAACACCGGCTTGTGGTCCTGCGCCGGCACCATGGCCCGCACCGTCTCGCCGTCAACGAACGAAAGAATCGACATTTCCTGCCCTTCGAGAAACTCCTCAATGACGATCTGGTTGCCCGCTTCGCCGAACACCTTGTCCACCATCGCCTCGCGTAGCGCCTGCTGCGCTTCTTCCATCGAATAAGCGACCGTTACCCCCTTGCCGGCGGCAAGCCCGTCTGCCTTGATAACGACCGGAACGGCTTGCTTGCTCAAGTAATCCGCCGCAGCTTCGTAATCCGTGAACGTCGCGTATTTCGCGGTAGGAATGTTGTATTTATGAAGCAGGTTTTTCATGAAAATTTTGCTGCCTTCGATTTCCGCGGCTGCCTTATTCGGCCCGTAAACCGGAATTCCCGCCGCTTCAAAAGCGTCCACGACGCCGGCCGCAAGCGGATCGTCCGGACCGATAAACACCAGATCGATCGCCGTATCCTTGGCGAACTGCACGAGCTCGTCGAACTGCATCGCCCCGATCGGCACGCATTCGGCCAGCTGCGCGATGCCGGCATTACCCGGCGCGCAATAAATTTCTTTCACTTTCTCGCTTTTTTTCAGCGCCCAGACGATGGCATGCTCGCGGCCGCCCCCGCCCACTACAAGAATACGCACTCGCATCTACCCCCGCTATATGATCATTCGGACGAATCCCTGTATTTCGGTAAAAGCTATTCCCGAACGTGGAGCGCCTGCCGGACGAAACGTCCCTGCGCTCCGCATCGTATTCAAACTCTTAATGCTTGAAGTGACGGACGCCGGTTACGACCATCGCGATGTTGTTGGCATTTGCGACCGCAATCGATTCCTCGTCCTTAATCGAACCGCCCGGCTGAATGACTGCCGTAATGCCGGCTTTCGCCGCAAGCTCCAGCGTATCGCCCATCGGGAAGAACGCATCGGAAGCCAGAACGGCTCCGGCCGCTTTGTCGCCCGCTTGCTCGATCGCAATTTTGGCCGCACCGACGCGGTTCATTTGGCCCGCCCCGACGCCGACCGTCATGCTGTCAGCCGCAAGCAGAATCGCATTCGACTTGACATGCTTCACGACCTTCCAGGCAAACAGCAGCTGCTTCATTTCCTCTTCCGTCGGCTTGCGGTTCGTTACGACCTTCAGATCGTCTTCCGTCAGGCTGTGCACGTCGCTTTCCTGCACGAGCATGCCGCCGGCTACCGACGTCACGAGCCATTCCGGCTTGCGGCCGCCCGCAGCGTTCAGCTCGCCCAGCTTGAGCAGACGGATGTTTTTCTTCTTCGTCAGAATGTCGAGCGCTTCTGGCGTAAAGTCCGGCGCAATAATGATCTCGAGGAAAATCTCGCTCAGCAGCTGCGCCGTATCCGCGCCGATCGTCCGGTTAGCCGCCACGATGCCGCCGAAGATGGACGTCGGGTCGGCCGCGTAAGCTTTTTGGTAAGCCTCGTGAATGTCTTTCCCGATGCCCACGCCGCACGGATTCATATGCTTGACCGCGACGACCGCCGGCTCCGTAAACTCCTTCACGATGGCAAGGGCCGCGTTCGCGTCGTTGATGTTGTTGTACGACAGCTCCTTGCCGTGCAGCTGCTCGGCGGTCGTGATGTTGCCCGCTTCGGCCAGCGGCTTGCGGTAAAACGCCGCCTTCTGATGCGGATTTTCGCCGTAACGGAGATCCTGTACTTTCTCGTACGTTACCGTATACGTTTCGGGAAGCGGCTCGCCGACTTGCTTGGACAAGTATTCCGAGATAAGGGAATCGTAGGAGGCTGTATGACGGAACACTTTGGCCGCCAGACGTTTGCGGGTTGCAAGCGTCGTATCGCCTTCCGCTTTCAGCTCTTCCAGAACGCCGGCGTAATCGCTGCTGTCGACGACGACGGTCACGAAAGCGTGGTTTTTGGCAGCCGAACGAAGCATCGTCGGTCCGCCGATGTCGATATTTTCGATCGCGTCTTCATACGTCACGTCCGGCTTGGCGATCGTTTGCTTGAACGGATACAGGTTGACGACAACCATGTCGATGTAGTCCAGGCCAAGCTCCTTCATCGCCTTCTGATGCTCCTCGTCGTCGCGAACGGCAAGAAGTCCGCTATGCACCGCAGGGTGCAGCGTCTTCACGCGGCCGTCGAGAATTTCCGGGAAACCGGTCACGTCCGAGATGCCGATCACCGGCACGCCTTCCTGCTGCAGCAGGCTGAACGTGCCCCCCGTCGAAATGATTTGCACGCCCAGATTTGCGAGCTCGCGGGAAAATTCCACGATTCCCGACTTGTCCGATACGCTGATTAACGCTCTGCGAATTGCCAACTGAATAACCTCCTAGTTAGTTGTAAAATAAAACCTGAAAGTCATGCCGCCGCCTGAAGCTTATGCCGGCGCGCAACGTTAGCAGCTCATCCGCTCCTGCGGCGCTTTCGCTCTCCGTGTGAAGCAGGGGTGCGGCCGCGGCGATTGCGGCATTTCTTTCGGTTTTAATGTAATAATGCAGTTAAAACTTACAAGTTACGAGTAAAAACGATCGTTAACTGCGAATATACAGTTAATACTGTATATAAATGGCCCGTTCGCTTTTATGGGGACGATTTAACTGTATATTTGCAGTTAAATTTCTAATACAAGGCCGTTTTGCTCTATTTGACTGTATATTTGCAGTTAAGCCCACGCGCTCGCCGCCATCCTGATGCCGTTTCGCTCGCACGGATCCGCACGGCACACGGCGCGCTGCGGCTTCAAGCGCTAGGCGCGGGTTGCTCACCCGGCGCGCTGCTGCTGCGAGCGCTAGGCGCGGATGCTCACCCGCACGCGGCGCTGCGATCACTAGGCGCGGATGCGCACGCGGCGCCCTTCGAGCGATACGCGGCCCTGCGCGATCAGCTGCGCCACATGCGGCAGCAGCGCCTGCTCGGCCGCGTGGATGCGGTCCGTCAGCGACGTCTCCGTGTCGCCGTCCTCGATCTCGACGGCCCGCTGCGCAATAATCGGGCCGCTGTCCATGCCGCCGTCCACGTAATGGACGGTGACGCCCGTCACCTTCACGCCGTACTCAAGCGCCTGCCGGATGCCGTTCATGCCAGGGAACGAAGGCAGCAGCGCCGGATGGATATTGATCATCCGACCGTAGTACGGCTCGACGAGCACCCGCGTCACGATGCGCATGTAGCCGGCCAGCACGACCAGCTCGACGCCGCGGCGCTCGAGCTCGGCCAATATTTCCGTCTCGTACGCTTCGCGCGACGGGTAATCCTTCGGCGAGAACACGAACGTGTCCACGCCTTCGCGGCGCGCCCGCTCCACGACCGGAGCGGCCGGCTTGTCACAAACAAGAAGCTCGATGGTGCCATCGAGCTTCCCTTGCCGTACCGCGTCCGCGAGCGCCTGAAAATTGCTCCCCTGCCCCGACGCGAATACGGCCATCCGAAGCTTGCCCATTACACATCCGCTCCCGTAAAGGTCACGATGCGGCTGCCTTCCGTAACCGTACCGATCCGGTAAGCCTTCTCGCCCTGCTCCGCCAAGACGCGAAGCGCCTCTTCCGCTTGCGCCTCCGGAACGACGATGACAAGCCCGATCCCCATATTGAACGTCGTAAACATGTCGCGGTTCGTAATATTGCCCTTCTGCTGCATCAGGCTGAAAATCGGCAGAACCGGCCACGAGCCGTATTCGATATTGACATTGACGCCATCCGGCAGCATGCGCGGAATATTTTCGATAAAGCCGCCGCCCGTAATATGCGCCATTCCCTTCACCTGAACGCTGTCGATCAGCTTCAGCGCCGGCTTCACGTAGATGCGGGTCGGCTCAAGCAGCACGTCGCCCAGCTTCGCTCCGTCCAGCTCCGGGAGCGCTTCGTCCAGACGATAGCCGCTTTCCTCCAGCAGCAGACGGCGCACGAGCGAAAAGCCGTTGCTGTGTACGCCGCTCGACGCGAGGCCCAGCACAACGTCGCCCGGAGCGATCGCCGAGCCGTCGATCATCTTCTTCTTATCGACCACGCCGACGGTAAAGCCGGCGATGTCGTATTCGCCGTCCTGATACATGCCCGGCATCTCCGCCGTTTCGCCGCCGATCAAGGCGCACCCCGCCTGCAAGCAGCCGTCGGCGATGCCCTTCACGATCGATTCGATTTTCTCCGGAACGACCTTGCCGCAAGCGAGATAATCCAGGAAGAAAAGCGGCTCCGCGCCTTGCACGATAATATCGTTGACGCACATCGCCACCGCGTCGATGCCGATCGTGTCATGCTTGTCCATCGCAAAAGCGAGCTTCAGCTTCGTGCCGACGCCGTCCGTGCCGGATACGAGCACGGGCTCCTCGTATTTGTCCTTGTTCAGGCCGAACAGGCCGCCGAAACCGCCCAGCCCCGCCAGAACCTCCGGACGCATCGTCTTGTTCACGTGCTTTTTCATCCGCTCGACGGCTTCGTTGCCAGCCGCAATATCGACGCCGGCTTTTTTATACGCTTCTGCCACTTTTCGAACACTCCCTCTATTCATATTCCAAAGCCCGTTCGTGCATTGGAAAAATAACTCCTTGCCGATTGTTCAAGCTCTATCGTTTAACAGCTGCAGCTTTTGTCCGATTCCTCGTTGACCGGCGTCGGATAGTCGTTGTCGAAGCAAGCGAGGCACATGCCGCGGTTGTGCGCGCCGTCGTTTCCGCCCACCGAATCGACGAACCCTTGCTCGCTCAGAAAATACAACGAATCCGCGTTGATCGCTTCCCGGATCTCTTCAAGCGTGCGGTACGACGCGATCAGCTCCTTGCGGTCCGGCGTATCGATGCCGTAGTAGCAGGGGTTTTTGAAAGGAGGCGACGTGATCCGCACATGAACCTCCGTCGCGCCGGCTTCGCGCAGCATATTGACGATGCGGCGGGAGGTCGTGCCGCGCACGATCGAGTCGTCGATCATGACGACGCGTTTGCCTTCGACGACCTTGCGCACCGCCGACAGCTTCATCTTGACGCCCCGCTCGCGCAGCTCCTGCGAAGGCTGGATGAACGTCCGGCCGGTATATTTGTTTTTGATGAGGCCAAGCTCGTACGGGATGCCCGTCTGCTCGGCGTAGCCGATGGCGGCGGATATGCTCGAATCCGGCACGCCCGTCACGATATCCGCGTCGACGAAAGCTTCCATCGCCAGCTGCCGGCCCATCCGCTTGCGCGCGGAGTGGATGTTGATCGCGTTAATGTCGCTGTCCGGACGCGCAAAATAAATATATTCCATCGCGCAGGTCGCGCGGCGCTCCACTTCCGCGTAACGGTCCTCGCGGATGCCTTCCGCGTCGAGATACAGCAGCTCGCCCGGCTGGACGTCGCGCACGTATTCGGCGCCGATCGTCTCGAACGCGCACGTCTCGGAGGAGAACACGTAGCCGTCTCCCAGCTTGCCCATGACGAGCGGGCGAAGGCCGTTCGGGTCCGAGGCGACGATCAGCTTGTCGTTCGTCATCAAGAGGAACGCGAAGCCGCCGATCAGCCGCTGCAGCGCCTCCTTGGCCGCCGTCTCGAAATCTTTGTTCGAGCGGGCGATCAGGTGGGCGATCACCTCGGTGTCGCTGGACGTTTGGAAAATCGAGCCTTGGCTTTCGAGCTCCTTGCGGATTTCCGGCGCATTGACGATGTTGCCGTTCGTGGCGACGGCCAGATCGCCGTCCCGATAGCGGAAAATAAGCGGCTGCGCGTTCGCCAGCTTGCTTTCCCCCGCCGTCGAATAACGGACGTGGCCGATAGCCCGGTCGCCCGGCAGCTCCTGGATGCGGCGCTCGTCGAACACTTCCTTCACGAGACCCATGCCGCGGTGATAGCTGAACTTGCGGCCGTTCTCCGTATCGACCGTGCAAATCCCGGCGCTTTCCTCGCCGCGGTGCTGGAGCGCGTGCAGGCCGTAATAGCTCAAGGAAGCGGCGTTCGGGACGCCGAACACCCCGAACACCCCGCATTCCTCGCGCAGCTTGTCGAAAATATCGTCGCGGCCGATGCCTTCGTTATAATGATCGCCTGACCACAGCTGATGAGGCTGTTTTATTTCAACAGACATGGAATCGCATCCTTCCAGACCTTCTCCAGATGTTTGACCTCGGATCCGATCCCGGTTTTGCCGTTAACGGAAATCGTCAGGCTTGTACCTCCTACCTTGCCGATCGCAGCGTTCGCGACCCCTTGTTCCGTCAAATACGCCTGCAGCGCTTCCGCTTGCTCCGGCTTCGCCGACAGCAGAATGCGCGACTGCGTTTCGCTGAACAGCACCTGATCCGGGCGAAGCTCCGTCTTCACGTCCGCCGTTGCGCCGATGCCGCCGCTGATGCACGATTCGGCCAGCGCTACGGCAAGCCCGCCTTCGGACAAGTCGTGCGCCGAAGCGACAAGCCCTTGCTGAATCGCGCCAAGCACGCCCCTCAGCAGCTTTTTCTCCTCGTCCAGATCGATAACCGGCGGACGGCCTTCGGTTGCGCCCAGCACGTATTGCAGCTCGCTGCCGCCGAACTCCGCTTTCGTTTCCGCGCCGGCGAGAATAATGACGTCGCCTTCGCCCTTAAAGGCTTGCGTCGTAATATGGTCGAGATCGTGCACGAGTCCGACCATGCCGATAACCGGCGTCGGATAAATCGCGCCTTTCGCGTTTTCGTTGTACAAGCTGACGTTGCCGCCGATGACCGGCGTATCCAGCGCGCGGCAAGCCTCGGACATGCCGTCCGCCGCTTTCTCCAGCTGCCAGAACACTTCCGGCTTCTCCGGGTTGCCGAAGTTCAGGTTGTCCGTAATGGCCAGCGGCTCGGCGCCGGAGCATACGATGTTGCGCGCCGCTTCCGCCACGGCGATGCGTCCGCCGACTTCCGGATCGAGGAACACGTAACGCCCGTTGCAGTCCGTCGTCATCGCCAGCGCCTTACGCGTTCCATGGATGGTGACAACCGCAGCGTCGGAGCCCGGCTGAACCGCCGTGCTCGTGCGCACCATATAGTCATATTGATTGTAAACCCACTCTTTGCTCGCAACCGTCGGAGAAGCAAGCACCTTCTCCAGCGCGCCGTTCAGATCGGCAATTTCCGGGAATGCGGCGGTATCGACCTTCGCGTATTCCCCGTAATAAGCCGGCTCCTTCGAAGGCTTATGGTAAACCGGACATTCGTCCACCAGAGCTTTGACCGGCATGTTGCCGACTTCTTCGCCTTTGTGGAACAAGCGCAGACGGCCGTCGTCCGTCACTTTGCCGACTTTGGCGCAAATAACGCCCCAACGGTCGAAAATTTCTTTCGCTTGCGCTTCGTGCTCCGGAGCGACGACGAACAGCATCCGCTCCTGCGACTCCGAGAGCATCATTTCGTAAGGCGTCATGTTCTCCTCGCGCTGCGGCACCTCGTCGAGGTACAGCTCGAGGCCGTTGCCCGCCTTCGAAGCCATCTCCGCGCTCGAGCAGGTGAGGCCCGCCGCGCCCATGTCCTGAATGCCAAGCACGATGCCGGAATTGATCAGCTCCAGCGTCGCTTCCATGACGAGCTTCTCCATGAACGGGTCGCCGACCTGCACGGCCGTCTTCTTCTCTTCCGATTCCTCGGACAGCTCGACCGAAGCGAACGTCGCCCCGTGAATGCCGTCGCGGCCGGTCGCCGGACCGACGTAAAAGACCGGGTTGCCGACGCCTTTGGCTACGCCGCGCTGAATTTTGTCATGGTCGATCAGACCGACGCACATCGCGTTGACGAGCGGATTGCCCTCGTAGCTTTCGTCGAACATCACTTCTCCCGCTACCGTTGGGATGCCGATGCAGTTGCCGTATCCGGCGATGCCGCCGACGACGTTCTCGAACAAATATTTCACGCGGTCGTTGTCCAGCTTGCCGAAGCGAAGGCTGTTCAATAGAGCGACCGGACGCGCCCCCATCGAGAAAATGTCGCGGATAATGCCGCCGACGCCCGTCGCCGCGCCTTGGTAAGGCTCAACCGCGGACGGATGGTTATGCGATTCGATTTTGAACACGACCGCCTGATTGTCGCCGATGTCCACGATGCCGGCGCCTTCGCCCGGTCCCATCAGGACGCGCGGGCCGGTGACCGGGAACTTTTTCAGGATCGGCTTGGAGTTTTTATAGGAGCAATGCTCCGACCACATGACGCTGAATACGCCGATTTCCGTATAGTTCGGCTTCCGTCCGAGAAATCCGCAAATAAGCTCGTATTCGTGGTCCGTTACGCCGAATTGGGTATAAATGCGCTGATCCGCGATTTGTTCCGCCGTCGGCTCCTTAGCCGTTAACTGCTGCGCCATGTTGTTCCCTCCATGCATTCAATATCGATGTAAACATCCGTTTGCCGCCTTCGGAGCCGAGAATCTGATTGATCGCGCGCTCCGGGTGAGGCATCATGCCGACGACGTTGCCGCGTTCGTTGCAAATGCCGGCGATGTCGCCAAGCGATCCGTTCGGGTTCGAGCCTTGGGCGTAGCGGAACACGATCTGGTTGTTCGCTTCTAGCTTCGCCAGCGTCTCTTCGTCGCAGTAATAGTTGCCTTCGCCGTGGGCGATCGGAATATTGACGATTTCGCCTTTGGCGTATTGGTTCGTAAACGGCGTCTCGTTGTTGACGACTTCAAGCGGTGACTGATGGCACAGAAACTTCAAGCCGACGTTGCGCAGCAGCGCCCCCGGCAGCAGCCCCGCTTCGGTCAAAATCTGGAAGCCGTTGCAAATGCCCAGCACATATTTGCCCTGCTCCGCCGCTTTCACGACCTCGCTCATTACAGGAGCGAAACGGGCGATTGCGCCGCAGCGCAAATAGTCGCCGTACGAGAAGCCGCCGGGCACGAGAATCGCGTCGTAAGCGGACAGATCCGTCGCCGTATGCCATACGTAATCGACCGGCTGGCCGATCGTTTCCTCTACGGCTTTATAGCAGTCGATGTCACAGTTGGAGCCTGGAAAAACGATTACGGCAAACTTCATCGTCTTAGCCCTCCAATTCAAAGCGGTAATCTTCCACTACCGTATTCGCAAGAAGCTTCTCGCACATCGCCTTCAGGCGAGCTTCCGCTTCGTTTCGGTCGTTCGTGTCGAGCTCGATCTCCATATATTTGCCGATGCGCACTTTTTTGGCTTCGTTGAAGCCAAGCGAGTGGAGCGCTCCTTGTACGGCGGTGCCTTGCGGGTCCAATACGTTTTGCTTGATTGTGACATAGACGGTTGCTTTCATGGGTAACCTCCTGATAATGAGTTTTTCCGGTAAGGCGGCGGAAGAGCGAAAATAGCGGCTTAAGTGCGTGAAGGTATTCCTCTTTCGTCGCTGTTGAAATCGGAAAATTGAATTTATATAAGTTGAACTCATGCTTTGACAGCCATTCCATTCCGAAAAGGATTCCCTTGATGCTTCAGACATCTGGTTTTAAGTTTCTTCATTAATATTTGCCCTTCGGATGGTAGAAACTTAAAGCCCAAACTCGCTCTCAAAGGAATTCCCTTTCTCCATTCCATTTGGCTTAGCCATGAAAAGTTCATTGCTTCAACTTATCTTGTCCGCCGCTCGGACATTGCCCGATTTCAAAGGCGAGCGCTGGCGCTCTCCGAGCGACACCCCCGCTTTACCGCGATAACCGCTCCAACGCCTTGCCGGGTGATGCGTGGAGCATGGGTTAGGCTGCCGCTTAGCTTTACGGGCAGCCTTTTGTTTGCGGCAAATTCCGTGAAGACAGCTTCGCGGGCTTGTCCGATTCGCGGCAGGGTCCCGGCCTTATTCGGCTGTCCCCGCTTGGCGCGGACGACGAATGCCCCAGCTAAATGCGGGCTGACTCGAATAAAGACGCGATCTATTGCACGCCGGTGAGACGGCGGTAAATTTCGAGATAACGCTCGGTCGTCGCCTTGACGACATGATCCGGAAGCGGAGCCGGCTTGCTGTTCCGGTCCCAATCGGACGAGAGCAGGTACGTTCTTACCGGCTCCTTGTCCATGCTGTCGATTTCCACGTCCAGCGCGTATTTGTCCTGCGCCCAGAAACGGGAGGAATCCGGCGTGAAGATTTCGTCTATTAAAATAATTTCGCCGTCGATGAGGCCGAACTCGAATTTGCAATCGGCAAGGATAATGCCCCGCTCCGCGCAATAAGCGTGCGCGAATTCGTACAGCCGGATGCTCCGGTCGCGAAGATCGGCGGCAAGCTGGGCGCCGACAAGCTCCTCCATGCGCGCAAACGGAATGTCTTCGTCATGGCCGACGTCGTTTTTGGTCGCCGGCGTGAAGATCGGTTCCGGGAACCGGTCGTTTTTGCGCATGCCGGGAGGCAGCGCGATTCCGTTGATCGATGACGTTTGCTGGTATTGTCTCCAGCCGCCGCCTGTAATATAGCCGCGGACGACGCATTCGATATCGATGCGCTCCGCTTTGCGCGTCACCATGATCCGGTCCTTCAACAGCTCGGGAGCCGTTACGATGCCTTCCAGCTTTTCGACGTCGGTATGGACGACATGATTGGCGATAATGCCTGCCGTTTGCTCGAACCAGAAAGCCGACAGCCGGTTCAGCACGTTCCCCTTCTCCGGCACCGCCGGGTCCAGCACATAATCGAAGGCCGAGATGCGGTCCGTTACGACGATCAAATAATGCTCGCCGAGGTCGTACAGCTCGCGCACTTTGCCTTTGTACACCAGAGGCGCTTTGACATAATCCACCGCAGTGGACAGCCCCGCCTGCCCTGTAGTCATCCGGTTGCTCCTCCTTCATTTCCGCCCGCAACGGGCGCAGGAATTAGATGTTAGAATGTAAATCGGCCAGCCGTTCGTAGATTAGCCTGCATTTCGTGTTGGATATAGATACGTGTTTCATGCAAAAATGCAGTTATTACGGGCTATATTCGCTCTTCAAGCGACATTTGATGCAAAATTGCAGTAAAAACCCGATCAAAAACGGAGTTTCGCCTAACTTCCGCTCACTTTGCCGCACTTTTGCAGTTAACGTGTTTATCTGATCGACTTCCCAGAAAAATGACTGCACATTTGCAGTTATCGGGCGCTTGGGCTGGATGGGTCACGGCGGATCCGCTCCCTAACGGCCTCTCAATTCCACGCTTACTGCACAGCTGCAGCCGCGAGCGGCGGATTCGCCCGCTATCTGGCCCTCGTTTATGCGCTTGTCCTCGCGCTTTTTTGCCCTGCGGCCGAAAAGCGCGAGGCTCTAGATCAGCCCGAGCTTCTTGAATATCGTATCGACATGCTTCAGATGCCATGCCGGGTTGAAGGCGTCGTCGATATCTTCCGGCAACAGGACGCTCGTAATTTCCGGCGTCGCTTCGATAATGTCGCGGAACTTGCGCTGCTCTTCCCAAGCTTGCATCGCGCGCGGCTGAACCGTGTCGTACGCCTGCTCGCGGCTGAAGCCTTTGTCGATCAGCTTCGTCATGACGCGGCCGGAGAACGGCACGCCGTACGTCGCTTGCATGTTGCGCTTCATGTTTTCCGGGAATACCGTCAGATTGGCGATAATGTTGCCGAGACGATTCAGCATGTAGTTCAGCAGCATCGTCGCGTCCGGCAGGATGACGCGCTCGACGGACGAATGCGAGATGTCGCGCTCATGCCAGAGCGGCACGTTCTCGTACGCCGAAACCATATGGCCGCGGATGACGCGCGCGAGGCCCGAGATGTTCTCGCAGCCGATCGGATTGCGCTTGTGCGGCATGGCCGAAGAGCCTTTTTGCCCTTTGGCGAACGGCTCCTCGACTTCGCGGAACTCGCTTTTTTGCAGGGCGCGGATTTCGGTCGCGAACTTGTCGAGCGACGTTGCGATCAGCGCCAGCGTCGCCATGTATTCCGCGTGGCGGTCGCGCTGCAGCGTTTGCGTCGAGATCGGCGCCGCCGTAATGCCCAGCTTCTCGCACACGTATTGCTCGACGAACGGGTCGATGTTCGCATATGTGCCGACGGCACCCGAAATTTTGCCGAACTGCACGCCGTTAGCCGCATGGTCGAACCGCTCCAGGTTCCGCTTCATTTCTTCGTACCACAGGGCCATCTTCAGGCCGAACGTCGTCGGCTCGGCGTGAACGCCGTGCGTGCGTCCCATCATCGGCGTATCCTTGTATTGAACCGCCTTCTCGCGCAAAATGCCGATGAAACGTTCAATGTCTTTGCGCAAAATCGCGTTCGCTTGAAGCAGCAAATAACCGTTGGCCGTATCGACGACGTCCGTCGACGTCAAGCCGTAATGCACCCATTTGCGTTCCGGGCCGACCGTCTCGGAGACGGCGCGTGTAAACGCGATGACGTCGTGGCGCGTCTCCTGCTCGATCTCGTAGATCCGGTCGATGTTAAAGCTTGCGTTTTTCCGGAGCGCTTCGACATCCTCCTTCGGAATGACGCCAAGCTCCGCCCAAGCTTCGCAGGAGCACAGCTCGACTTCGAGCCAAGCTTTGAATTTGTTTTCTTCCGTCCAGATTGCTCTCATTTCGGGTCTGCTGTAACGCTCTAACATCGTTCGTTCACACCTTCCAAATATTCGTCTCTTCGATCCATTGCAATGCCGCGTCCACGCCGGACGCAAGCACGTTGACATGTCCCATCTTGCGCTGCGCAACCGCATCCTTCTTGCCGTACAGATGCACCTTCGGCTCGACGCCAAGACGCGGCGCGGCTTCGTCGATCAGCGCCATCCGCTTAAGCAGCGGCTCGACATGCTGGCCAAGCACGTTGACCATGACGACCGGCGTAAGCAGCGAGGTATCGCCAAGCGGCAAGTTGCATACCGCGCGCACATGCTGCTCGAATTGCGACGTCCGGCACGCTTCCATCGCATAATGCCCGCTGTTGTGCGGACGGGGCGCCAGCTCGTTGACGAACAGCTCGCCATCCGGCGTCAAGAACATCTCGACCGCGATAAGCCCGACGACGCCAAGCCCTTCGGCGATCCGTACGGCAAGCCGCTCGGCCTCGCGCCGGACATCCTCGGATATGCGCGCCGGAACGATGGACTGATGCAATATATTGTTGACATGAATGTTTTCCGCAACCGGAAACGTTTTGATCTCTCCCCGCGGGCTTCGGGCCGCAATGACGGACAGCTCCTTGTCGAAGCGGACGAACCGCTCCAGCACGAGCTGCGTGCCGGCACGGCTTAACGTCTCGTACGCTTCCGGCACCTCGTCCATGCCGCGGAGCACCCATTGCCCTTTGCCGTCGTAGCCGCCGGTCGCCGTCTTCAGAACGCAAGGGAAGCCAAACGCCTCCGCCGCTTCCCGAAGCTCCTCCGCGCTGCGGATTTCGCGATACGGAGCGACTTGAACGCCGGCCGCCTCGATCGCCCGCTTCTCGCGCAGCCGGTGCTGCGTCGTGTACAGCAGCTCGCTGCCTTGCGGCACGTACGATTCTTCCATCAGCATCGCGGCGACGCCGGCGTCGACGTTCTCGAATTCGTACGTGATGACGTCCGCGCGGAGCGCCAGCTCGCGGGCCGCCTCGCGGTCGTCGTAAGCGGCGACGATCTGGTCGGCCACCTGTCCGCACGGCGACTCAGGCGTAGGATCCAGCGTTACGAACCGGTATCCCATCGCGCTGCCCGCGAGCGCCATCATGCGTCCGAGCTGGCCTCCGCCCAGAATGCCGACGGTGCTGCCGGGCAGCAAAGTACGGGCCTTCTTGCCGAGCATATCCGTCATAACGTCTCACTGCTTTCCAGCACGTCCCGCTTGATCCGCTCCCTGCGGGCGGCGACGCGCTCCTGCACGGCCGGGTCGAAAGCGCCGATCATCTGGGCCGCGAGCAGTCCGGCATTAGTGGCGCCCGCGTTGCCGATCGCGACGGTCGCGACCGGGATGCCGCCCGGCATCTGGACGATGGACAGGAGCGAATCCAATCCGTTCAAATTCGACGATTTAACGGGCACGCCGATGACCGGCAAAGCCGTCTTGGCGGCGACCATTCCGGGCAAATGAGCGGCGCCTCCCGCTCCGGCGATGATGACTTTAAGCCCGCGTTCGGCGGCCGTTTCCGCATATTCAAACATTAAATCGGGGGTACGATGCGCGGAGACGACTTTTTTCTCATACGGAATTTGAAGCTCCTCCAGAACGTCGCAAGCCAGCTTCATGGTATCCCAATCCGACTTGCTGCCCATAATGACGCCCACTATCGCAGACATGAGATCAAACCTTCTTTCGTTAGACTTGTATGCTTGTTTCGTTTCTAGCCGAAACGCTCGTCCAACCATTCCGGGAGAACGGGCGTCTCGGCGAAAAATATAAGGCAAGCGCATGGAAATCTTCATCCTTATATTTCCTCAAATATTTCAAAAAAAGGCCCTGCAGCCAATCGCCGACGAACATTCGTCGCGTCAGTGGCCGCCGGACCCGAGCAAGCGGGACTTGTCCCGCGTTCGCGAACGAACGCGCGCCAATCCGCCGTTGGCGGGAGCAATGTTCGGCTTTTCAGGGAGGCATTCCGGAAATTTCAATCCGTTTCCAAGCCTTCGCCGAAAAGACGAGTAAAGGCTGCCTCCGCAAGAGGCAACCTGACAAATTGTTCCACCAAGCTCGTAGTCCGAAAATTGTGGTTCTCGGGTAGAAACTTTCGGGCCGATTCCCGAAGATATACGAGTTTATTAATCTATTTAGTTAAGCGGAAATTAACGCCGCCACGAACTCCTTTAGTTTATCCAATCGCCTGCATACTGTCAATGAAAATACGAAAAAATACGAACATTAAATATAACATGATTTATTAAAGTTCGCTTTTATCTGAAAGTCCGCGGTTGTTCCCGCCGCACCGCTTCGCCTCTATATTGTATTGTGCCCTCTTCACGCAAGCCATGCACATGAAAAAAAGCATGAGATTGCCGAGCGGATGAATACATATATAAAGGATAGAAAGGTTATCCGGGCAAAGGAGGGGCAGCCGAGGTGCGAATCGTTGTCGTGCGGAAAGGAGATACGTTGTGGCGCTTGGCCCGGCGGTACGGCACTACGGCCGAGCGGCTGGCGGACGTCAATGGCTTGACGGACCCGGACGCGCTTGCGGTCGGCCAAGCGATCGTCATTCCCGGAACGGACGATCGCTTAGCCGCAAGAAACGAGCCGCATCAGGTGGCCGGAGGCGAAAGCATGTCGTCGATCGCCAACCAATACGGCGTTTCTTTAAAAAGTTTAATGCAGCAAAACGGCATTTTTAATCCGGCGCTGGCTTCCGCCGGTTCGATGCTGAGCATCCCCGCCGAAACGAAACCGACGATCGAAGCGAACGGGTATGTCCAGCCCGGCTCTGCCGGCGAAGCGGAAGTCCGGAACAATGCCGCTTCCCTTACATATGTGAGTCCGTTCAGCTATGCGGTCTCGTCCGACGGCTCGCTTGCCGCCCTGGACGATGCCGCTTTGATCCAAGCGGCTCTGGACGGCGGCGCCGCCCCGATGATGGTCATCTCCAATTTCGTCGGCGGCACCTTCGATTCGGATATCGTCAGCCGGCTGCTGAACGACGCGAACGCCGGAAGCAGGCTTATCGCAAACGTCGTATCCGTTATGCAAGCCAAAGGTTATACCGCGCTGAACGTCGATTTCGAATATGTGCCGGCGGCCGACAAGGAACGGTATCACGCGCTGCTGCGGCAGCTGACCGATACGCTTCACCATTACGGCTATCTGGTGTCTTCGGCGCTGGCTCCCAAAACAAGCTCCGCCCAGCAAGGGCTTCTATACGAAGGGCACGATTACGCGGCGCAGGGAAAAATCGTCGATTTTGTCATCCTGATGACGTACGAATGGGGCTGGTTCGGCGGCAAGCCGATGGCCGTCGCTCCGCTGAACGAGGTCAACAAAGTGGTCCGTTACGCCGTATCCGTCATACCTCCGGACAAAATCTTGATGGGCATGCCGCTCTACGGCTACGACTGGACGCTTCCGTACGCGGAAGGAACGACCGCCGAGACGCTCAGCCATAAGGAGGCGGTCGACCGGGCCGTGCGCATGGGAGCCGCCATCCAATACGACGAGCAGGCGGAGTCGCCTTACTATACGTATTACGACGGCAGCGGCAAGGAGCACATCGTCTGGTTTGAAGACGCGCGAAGCGTGCAGGCGAAATACAATCTGGTCAAAACGTACGGCCTTCGCGGCGTCAGCTTCTGGGTGCTGGGCGTTTCGTTCGCCCAGAATTGGTACGTGTTAAACGCCAACTTTCATATCGCGAAACGATCCGCCGGCTCCTGACCGCAAAAAAAAGCGGGACGCTTCCTTCGCAAGGCCAAATGCCTTCCGAAGGAAGCGTCCCGTTTCGTTTAGGTCCCTTCATGGAGAAATCGAATGGATTAATCAGTCCAACGCATCGGCGATCAGCGCCGCATACGCGATCGATCCGGTTTTGTTCAAATGAACGCCGTCTTTGGCGAAATACTCGTCTTTCCCTTTGCTAGCGGCGTACCAATCAACCACCTTGACGTTATCGTAATCGCCCTCCGCCTCGTCCAGCATCTCATTGACTTTATCCTGCCAGTCGCGCGGAACGCGGGTGTTCACGAGCAGCACCTGCTTGACGTCCTTTAACGTAGCCATCAGCGTGTCGAGCTGCTTCTGGCTGAAAGCTCCGTTCGAGCCAAGCGCGATAACGACATAATCCCCCAGCTTGCCTTTGGCTGCCAGCTCGGCCGCGATATCGTTCGCTTCGCGGAATTGGCGGCCGATTTTGCCGTCTATCGCGATGCCGGGCAGCAGCTCCGACAAATACGGCTCGATGTCGAGCATAATCGAATCCCCCAGCGCCGTCATATGCTCCCCGGAGCGAACCGCCTCCAGCGCGCCGTCCGTTGCGCCGGGCGACGGCTTCTCGGCTCCGTCCGCATCGCCGTACGGCGGCGCGGTTGCTCCCGGCGATGCGGACGCCGCAGGGCTTTCGGCAGCCGGCGGCGGCGTGCCCTCTCCCTCCGGACCGCCTCCCGCCGAGCTTCCGGGGACGCCCCCCTCGCCCGCAGGCGTTGCCGAAGGAGACGGCCCGGCCGGCGGCTCGGGCGTCCCAGCCGGGCCCGCCTCGCCGCCCGCCTTGCCGGCTCCCGTGCCGGGATCCGGCTCCTTCGCTCCCGCCGCATCGCCTCCCGGCTTCGCGACAGAAGCCGCACCGCCGGCGGGGCCTTTCACTCCGGCCTCCGGTGGCACGGTGGCGGTGCCGTGGGCGTCATCCGATAAGCCGCCCGCGCCGTTATGGAGCGCCGCCGTATGACCGGATACCGTGTCGAACTCCTCCTCCGCTTGCGAAGAAGCAGCCTTCGTAATTTCCGGCACCAGCTTCTCGACGCTGACGAACAATCCGAGCACCATAGCCGTTAGTCCGGCTGCGGAAGCGAAGGCAAGCCGCACCGTCCTCCTTCCCGGCTTCGCCAGCCGCTGCCGCATCTTGCCGATGCCGCCTTGACGGATCGGCTCTTCGATGAATCTCCAAGACAAAGCCGACAGCGCCAGCGTCGCCAGCAGCTGCAGCAGGCTGCGAACCGGATGTGCGTCGCCCGTATCGACAGCCGGCGTCGACAACACAATGACCGGATAATGCCAGAGGTAGATGCCGTAGGAGCGAACGCCAAGCCATCGCAGCGGCTTCCAGCCGAGCAAAGCGCCAACCTTGCCGGCCGGATGGACGATAACGGCCACGACCGCCGCCGTCGCAACCGACAGCAGCACCATGCCGCCTTGGTACAGGAACGGATCGTATTCCCCGACGGTCGCCATCATGACGGCAAGGGCGGCAAGGGCAGCCGCTCCGACTCCGTCGAGCGCAAGACGGGTGCCGCGGCCGACCGCTGTCCGGCCCGCCAGCTTCCGGCTCGGCCAGACGAATGCGAGGGCGGCGCCCAGCAGCATCCCGAACGCCCTTGTATCCGTTCCGTAATAGACCCGGCTCGGGTCGCTATCCGGATCGTACAGATAAGCCATCGCGGCTGCCGAAGCCGCAGCCAGCACAAGCGCGAAACCGGCCATCGTGCCGCGCCTTGGCTTGAAACGAAGCAGGAGAAGCACAAGCAGAGGCCATAACAAATAAAATTGCTCTTCCACCGCAAGCGACCAAAGATGGCCGATCGGGGACGGCGGACCGAAGCTTTCGAAATACGATACTTCATGAAAAATTTGCCGCCAGTTGGTTATGTATAAAAGCGAAGCGGCAATCTCGCCTTGCAAGGAAGCAAGCCTTGATGGATCGGTAACGAGCAAGAAGCCCGATAAGGCCGCGAGCATAAGCAGCATCGCCGGCAGCAGCCGGCGAGCCCGTCTGATCCAGAACCGCTTCATATCGATCGTTCCCGTTCGGCTTCGCTCCCCAAGCATCAAATCCGTTATCAAATAACCCGACAGCGTAAAAAACACGCTGACGCCAAGCAATCCGCCCGGCAGCCCCTTCAACCCCAAATGATACGCAATGACCGCCAAAACCGCCAACGCCCGCAGCCCGTCAAGGCCCGGGATGTAGTTCCCGCTATTGTTCACCGGCCTTGGCATACGTAACGCTCTCCTCTGAATGTGCCCCTGTTGTCGTTCATTTCTTGCACGGCCTCTTTCCTGAATAATGATTCACTTTACCTTAAAAGTTCTTGTACATCCAGTATAGGACCGCGTGCCCGTCCATTTCGTTACAAATGAGTTACAGAAGACCGGATACCTTACCCCCCTAAATAACGAAAACAAGCGAGCGCTGCGCCTTGCAAAAAAAGAAACGACCCGCTAATAAACAGGCCGTTTCCCTCGCAACTTATCTATTCGCATGCGTTTCTATCGTTAAGCTTTGTCGGTAGCCATTGCCGCCGCGGGACTGCCTTCTCCGCCGCCTCCCTGCGCCCCGGCTTCCTGGTTGGACGAACGGAGCGGAATCTCCTTCAGGAAGAAAGCGAGGATTAGGGCCACGACCGTAACCAAAGTACCCGTCAGGAACACGAGAGACAACGTGTCGCCCAGCGCGTCGCGAATGTTTTGGATCATTTGCTGGAACAGCGGCAGCGCGTCCGCCGGCAGGCTCGCTTCGGTTTGCTCGATCAACGGCTTGTTCATAAGCGTCTGCGGATTGGCGAAAGCGACCATTTGCTCGGCCATCTTCGGATCCAGCTGACTGAAATCCGGAGCGTCCTGCGAAGTCATCGCTTCCTTCAGGTTTTTGGCCAGGCTGTTCGACATGACCGTCCCCATCACCGCAATCCCGATCGTGCCGCCCAAGTTCCGGAACAGCTGGGAGGATGCCGTTACGACGCCAAGCTCCTTATGCGAAACCGCGTTTTGCGTCGCCAGCGAGAACGCCGGCATGCCCAGGCCGAGACCGACGCCGAATATAACCATGCTCAATACGGCGAGCACGATGTTGTCCATAATGACCATAAGCGCCATACCTACGATCATGATCGGCATGCCGATCAGCGTAAACCGTTTGTATTTGCCGCTCTTTGCGATAAGCTGACCCGTAACGGCCGACGTCACGACCATGAAGATCGACATCGGCATCGTCACGTAACCGGCGTAGGTGGCCGAAATGCCAAGCACGCCCTGCACGAAAAACGAAATGTAAATCATCGCGCCCATCATGCCAAAGTTCATAATAAAGCCGATGACGTTCGAAATCGTCACGATGCCGTTTTTGAACAGATGCAGCGGAAGAACCGGGTTCTTCACCTTCGATTCAACGAAAACGAAAATCAAGGCGGACACGACGGTTGCAGCCAATAGGCCGATAATTTGCGCCGAATCCCAATCGTATTCCGTTCCCGCCCAGGAGAACGCAAGCAGAAGGGGCACGACCGTCGTCGTCAGGAACAACGAGCCGATATAGTCGATGCTTTCGCCTCTCCGGCGCTCCACTTTCGGGAACAGGAGCATAATCATGACAAAAGCGATAATGCCGAGCGGAAGGAAAATCCAGAACAGCCAATGCCAATCCAGATGGTCGATCAGATAACCGCCAAGCGTCGGCCCAAGGACGCTGGAAAATCCGAATACGGCGGTCATAAGCCCCATCCACTTGCCGCGTTCGCGCGGCGGGAACAAGTCGCCTACGGCCGTAAATGCCGTTGACTGGATAATGCCGGCGCCAACCCCTTGTATCCCTCGATAAATAATAAATTGATATACGTTATCCGATGTGCCCGTTAAAAAAGCGCCGATCATAAACAAAAGAATGCCGGTCAATATGAACGGCTTGCGGCCGAACATGTCGGACAGCTTTCCGACCAGAATGGTCGCAATCGTGGACGTAAGCAAATAAATATTAATCGTCCATGTATAGTAGTCCATGCCGTCGAGTATCGCGATAATGCGCGGCATCGCCGTACTTGTAATCGTCTGGTTGATGGCGGCAAAAAACATGGCGGCCATGATGCCGATCATAACCGTAAGCTTACGCTTGTTGGATAAATGCTCCATAACGAGTAAGTTCACCTCTCATGACTGTCTTGTTTGTTCTCTATGTTCGAAAGCATCCGGCCGAAAATCCGCTTCAGATGCTGAATGTCCTCTTCCGGAAGCAAATGGAAGAATGTGTTCAGCGCTTCCTTCTGGCTTTCGTACACTTGGTCGAGGACGCGCTTGCCGCTGTCGGTAAGCGTAATATAGACGACTCTGCGGTCCGTTTCCCCGCGTTCCCGAAGCACGAAGCCTTCGGCAAGCAGCTTGTCGGAAATGCCCGTTATCGCGGCCGGCGTAATCGTCATGGCTTCCGCAAGCTGGGATACGCTTTGCGGTCCGCTTTTATCCAGAATGTAAAGCATCTTAAACTGCGGGAGCGTTAAATTGTACTCATTCCCGCGTTTGTTCCACTCTTGCGTGATGCTTCTCAAAAGCGTCCGGAACATCGTCGTCACTTGAAACAGGTCTTCTTTATCCGTCATCCCAGGAGCTCCTCCTTTCCGCATGTCCGTTTATCGGCTGTTGAACTTTCAAGCAGTCGTCTGAATGGATCGATTTATTTAACTTCTAATTGTTTTAGAACTAAATTAATTAGAAATTAAACATTAACTACTATACCTCTTGGACAATAGGCAAGTCAAGCGCGCATGACCAACGTCACCGTGCATAGAGTTAATACGTCTTTGGATTGACTTATCCACATGTTTGCCCACAATCCGTTCACAATTGTCCACATTTGTCCCCAATGCATAGTGGATATCCACAAGGATATCCACATATCCCTTCCGTTATGTTGGTATTTACCCAATTATGCCCTATTGTCCGTTATTTTTTGTTCACAGGCATCCCGTACCGATGCGCCAAGCCGTTTCCGCTTTTCCGCAAAAATAAAAAACCGGCCCTTGCGGCAAGGGCCGGTTGCGCTACTTCCTTCGATCCGGACGATGAAGTCGTCTGGCTGCGCCTATGCTATTGTTCGATCCACACCGTTTTATCCGATGCCGGCTTGCGCGTAACGTTCGGCGGATCCATGTCCGGATAACCGACATAGATCAAGCCGACAAGCTGCTCCCGCTCGGATAACCCGAAAGGCCGCTTCATGGCCGGATCGTACATCGGATCGCCGGAGCGCCAGATGGCGGCAAGCCCTTCCGCGTGAAGCGCCAAGAGCAGGTTTTGAACGGCGGCATGACTCGCCGCGAGCTCCTCCGCAAACAGCGCGCGCTTATCGTCCGACGGAGAGCAGACCGCCGCGATGACGACCGGCGACCGGAACGCCTTCGCACGCTCCTTCGCCAGCTTCTCTTCCCGCTCCTCGGCGCTTAAGCCTTCGAACGAAGGAGCGGCGACAAGGGCGTAGCCCTCGCCCAGCTTGGCCCGGCCTTCCCCGGTCATCACAATAAATTTCCACGGCTGCGTATTAAAGTGGCTTGGCGCCCAAGAAGCCGCCTCCAGCGCCCGTTCAACCGCCTCGCGCGGAACCGGGTCCTTCTTCACGCGCCCGATCGATCGGCGAGTCCGAATCGCTTCGTATACGTTCATCGCTTCATCTCTCCCATGTTTTCAATATGTATAAGCTGAACTTAAGGATCGAAGCCTCTTCGTTCAACTTATATAGAATCGTTTAGCCCGTCTTTAATACAATATCTTCGCCGGAAGCGTCGATCGTCAAATCCCGGCCCTCCAGAAACCAGACATCGTTGGTTTCCATATAGAAGCGCAGCCCGCCTTCGCTCGTCGACAACGCGGCGTTGATCGGGTCGTCGCGCGTAATGCCAAGCGCATAAGGCTCGCGGCCGCCGCTGACGTACCGGACGAAGATGCGAATGTTCTCGCCTTCGCCGAAGCCCCATTCCTTCTTAAAACAATCGACAGCCGCAGCCGTTACCGTAAGTGCCATTATGTCTCACTCCCCGCGTTCAAACAAGCTTCGATAGGCGCCGTAGCCTTCCTTCTCCAAATCGTCTTTCGGAATAAAGCGCAAAGCCGCCGAGTTGATGCAGTAGCGCAAGCCCCCGCGGTCGGCCGGCCCGTCGTCGAAGACGTGGCCGAGATGCGAGTCCCCTTCGCTGCTGCGCACTTCGGTCCGAACCATGAAATGGCTCGTATCGAGATGTTCGGTGACGGAAGACGGGGCGATCGGCTTCGTAAAGCTGGGCCAGCCGCAGCCGGAATCGAATTTGTCCTTCGAGCTGAACAGCGGCTCGCCGGAGACGATGTCGACGTACAGCCCCTCCTCCTTGTGATCCCAATATTCTCCCGTAAACGGACGCTCCGTCGCGTTGTTTTGCGTCACCTCGTATTGCAGGTCGGTCAAGCGGCGGCGAAGCTCGGCTTCGTCCTTTTTCATTTTCCAGTGCTTCGCGATAAAAGCGTCGCGCCCCGAGCCTTTGCGGTACATTTTATAGCGGAACGGATTTTTCTTGTGATAGTCCTGGTGGTATTCCTCCGCCGGATAAAAAGGACCCGCCTTTACGATCTCGGTGACGATCGGCTTGTCGAAGCGGCCGCTCTCCTCCAGCTCCCGCTTGGACCGCTCGGCCTGCTCCCGCTGCTCCTCCGTCGTATAAAAAATCGCCGTCCGGTAAGAATCGCCCCGATCGTGGAACTGCCCGCCGGCATCGGTCGGGTCGATCTGTCTCCAGAAGATGTCGAGCAGCTTCTCGTAAGGGAACACGGCGGGATCGAACGTAATCTCCACCGCTTCCGTATGCCCGGTCGTATGGGAGCATACTTCCTCGTAAGTCGGGTTCGGCTTATCGCCCCCCGTATACCCGGAGACGACCGATACGATGCCCGGCATCTCCTCGAACGGCTGCACCATGCACCAGAAGCAGCCTCCGGCGAATATCGCGCGTTCGGTGTGGCTCATCTATGCTCATCCTCCTGTCCTGTTATCGCGTTTGAACAACGTTAAACGTTAGCAAGCTTATTATACATGATTGTTCGTTATCTCCCTAATGGCGGCAGCCAACTTTTTTTTCCCGCCGGCCTTTTTGGCCGTTAGGGAGCCGGAACGGAGAAACGGCGTTCCCGGAATTTCCACATGTCGGCAAAGCCGCTCGCCGTTCTTTTCTGCTACAATAAGGGACGTCCTGCAACTTTTTGTCCGCCGCTTCGTCTTTTTTAAACGTAACCGGGCCAAGCATCAACGATTGAACGACGGTCTTATCGGGACGAACCGTTTCACGGTGAATAAGCATCCAACAAATATCCGCACAGCAACAGCGCGTTCAGCCTTCCTGTACGTTCGGCTATTCGTGCGAGGAGAGGTGAACGATACACATGAACGATCTTCCGATCGAAACGACAGCTCCCGGCATGTCCGGGCGCAAGCCGCGCAAAAGGCGGGAGAACAGAGCATTCCTGGCGTTTCTTGCCGTATGGATGTTTCTGCTTGGGGCCGGCATAAGCGGGGCCGTCCTCTATTCCAATCATATGAAACGCCAAATTACGGCGGAGCTGGAGAAGCAGACCGCAAGCCAAATCGCCGCCCTGCAGGCGGATTACGAAGCCCGGATGACGACGCTGCAGCAAAGCTATGAGGCGCAGCTGGCGGAGCTTCAGACGAAGGTAGACGCATTAAACGAGCTGCTAACCTTTACAAAGGATAATGTCGATACCAAGACCGACAACAGCAACAAGCTGTATACCCAGCTGAACGAAGTGAAGAAGCAACTGGCCGCGCTGCAAAAAAATTTGGAAGTGCTGAAATGAATCCCGTAAAACAACTTAACCGAATGATGCTGCTCGCGGTTACCCCGTTCCTTGGCATCCTGTTCTGGCTGCTGATGTCCAGCAGCACGATCGAGCTGTCGGAGGCGGCTTTTCCCGAGGAAAGCGTTGGCGCCGCCGCGCAAGCCGAATCGCCGGAAGGCGAGTCTTCGACGGCGGAGAAGCTGCTCGCAAGCCTCGGGGAGGCGGAAGCGTCCGCCAAGCAAACAAGCGCCTCCCTCAAGAAGCAGGTCGAGCTGTACAACAAAACGAACGCCAGCATCGCGTCGATCGTCAAGACGGCGGCGGCGCAAGCGGAGAGGCCGTTAATCATTTACGACAACAACGTGACGGCGAAGCTGGGCAAACCGGCAGCCACCATCAATTCAAGCAACTTGAGGGCGCAGCTGTTCTACATAAATGCGCAGAACTTCAGCGGCTATGCCATGAAGGTCAAGCTGAAAACGGACAAAGCGATGGACATGGCGCTCGGCAAGGACAAATTCGGCGGCGCGGAAACGACCTTGAGCGCCGTTCAGAGACTTGGCGCCGCCGCAGGCGTCAATGCCGGCGGCTTCGCCGACGGCGGCGGCAAACGTTATCCGCTCAGCACGACGATCGTAGACGGCGAATACGTTAACGGTTTTGAAGCTTCGTATGCCGATCTCTTTTTTGTCGGCTTAAACGAGGACAACGAGCTGGTGGGCGGGAAATTCACCAGCAAGGAAGAGCTGGACGCGGAGCATGTCCGTTTCGGCGCGTCGTTCGTGCCCGTGCTGCTCAAAAACGGCGTCAAGCAGCCGATCCCGGTCAAATGGCAGACAAGCCCGGCCCGGGCGCCAAGAACGGTTGTCGCCAATTACAAAGACGATCAGCTGCTCTTTCTCGTCGTCGACGGCTACGACGAGAACGGCAGCTCCGGCGCCACGCTCGAGGAGATGCAGATCCTGCTTCAGCGCTACGGCGCGGTCGACGGCTATAACCTCGACGGGGGCGGCTCCTCCACCCTCGTATTTAACGGCAAGCTGATCAACAAGCCGTCGGACGGGCAGATGCGGGCGCTGCCTACTCATTTTTTGTTTTTTAGATAACCGCTTGCCGTCCAAGCCCTGTCTTCCCCGTGCGAAATACGCCAGGGAGAGGACAGGGCTTCCTTATGGCTTATAACTGCCCCCTGCCGGCGGCCGGACTAACCGGCAAAAATGAATGACTATTAATGGAAGCGCAACCATGCGTACGATTACGGCGATTCGGCACTTCCCCCTTGGAACGGCGCCATCTATCCAGCCAAAAAAGCGTTTGACTTATACAAGTAACTGTTTCTATAATATGTGTCATCGAAATAGTTTAGCGCTAAACTATTTTCCGGGGGAAGATACCTATTGAAGAGGGCAGCCGTACATAGACGCCAGTACAGTCCCGCGAAACTAACCGCGCTTTGTTCCATTCGATGCAATAATCCGCACTGTTTCTTCAAAACGATATTACACAATAATGAAAGAGGTAATCGAACATGACTCAATCAGCTATTAGAAGGGGACCGATCGTAGCGTCCCTGCTGATCGCCGCGTTCGTCGCGCTGCTCAGCCAGACGCTTCTGAACGTCGCGCTCCCCAGCATTATGGACGATCTGGGCATCGGAGCCAACACGGTGCAATGGCTGTCGACCGGCTATTTGCTGGTCAACGGCATCCTGATTCCGATCAGCGCTTACCTGATCGACCGTTTTACGACCCGGCAGCTGTTCATCTGGGCCACCGGCTTGTTCACCTTGGGTACGATCGTCAGCGCCGTCGCGCCGAACTTTGGACTGCTCCTGACGGGCCGTCTCGTTCAGGCGGCCGGCGCAGGCATTCTGATGCCGCTGATGTCGCTTGTTTTTCTGACTATCTTCCCGGTCGAGCAGCGCGGCAAAGCGATGGGCACGATGGGGCTTGCGATGATATTCGCCCCTGCTGTCGGCCCAACGCTGTCCGGCTGGATCGTGGAGCATCAATCGTGGCGGGTATTGTTCTATATCGTCCTGCCGCTGTCCGTCCTGGCGCTCGTATTCGGCGCCTTCTCGATGAAGAACGTAACCCGCAAGTCCGATCCGAAGCTGGACGTACTCGGCGTCGCCTTGTCGACGCTGGGCTTCGGCGGTCTGCTGTACGGGTTCAGCGACGCGGCCAACGACGGATGGGGCAATATTCGCGTCATCGTCAGCCTGGCGGTCGGCGTCGTGGCGCTGGCGATGTTCATCTGGCGCGAGCTTACGGCCGAGAAGCCGATACTGGAGTTCCGCGTATTTCAATACGGCATGTTCTCGCTTACGACCGTCATTAACGTCATCGTGACGATGGCGATGTTCTCGGGCATGATTCTGCTGCCGATCTATTTGCAGCAAATCCGCGGCTTCACGCCGCTTGAATCGGGCCTGCTTCTTCTCCCGGGCGCTATTCTGATGGGCATCATGTCGCCGATTACCGGCATTATTTTCGACAAAATCGGGGCTCGCTGGCTTGCAGTGATCGGTCTTCTGATTACGACGGTCACGTCTTACGAATTCAGTAAATTGACGACCGAAACGACTTATGCGCACATTATGCTCATGTATACGCTGCGCATGTTCGGGATGTCGATGCTGATGATGCCGATCCAGACGGCCGGCATGAACCAGCTGCCGCAGCGGCTTAACGCGCACGGTTCGGCCATGCAGCAGACGCTCCGGAACGTGGCCGGCGCTCTCGGCACCGCGTTCCTCGTTACCGTCATGAGCAACGAAACGGCGGCCCGCGTCAAGGAAGTGCTGGCAACGGGAGGCGTCAACCCCGACGATAAGCTGCAAATGGCGGAAGTGACCCGGAATGCGATGGTGCACGGCATTAACTATTCGTTTGTCGTCGCCACCTGGATGATCGCCGTCTCGCTTGTTCTCGCATTCTTTATTAAGCGGGTCAAACCTGCAGAGCAAGCAGAAACGACTTCGTCGTCCTTGCTCAAAGGACGAACCGTTTCGGCGAGAAATATAAAGCAATGAAATGTGAAAAACTCATAAATCCTTATATTTGAGCGCAAGCATGCGCCTGCAACGGCTGCAGATGCGGCAGCGTCCGCGAAATAAATAGCGCTGATAAACATTCAAAAACGGCCGTTAGTCCCGAACTCGGGGCTAACGGCCGTTTTTTTGTATGGCTCCAACGCATCCGATGTTCACGGACTTAAATCAAACAAAGGATTTGACGATTTATAGGAATACGAGGATAACAGAATGAACCCGCGAGGTGACGTGATGAAATTAGATGCCCCAATCATATCCGCTATTATTGCCGCTGCAGTTGCCGTGATCAGTTTGTTTATTCAATCATTCATCAACATTTCGAAAAACAGATCCGATAAACAAGCGAACTTTCACAAGACCATCAATGAGAAGCTTGAAAAAATCTATTCCCCGCTTAACCTTGAATTGGGTCTGAGGTCGGCGGAAAGAGACCTTATCACGCCTGAAATAAAAGAACTGCTTCGAAAATACAATCATCTTATTTCTACGGACCTGCATGCCGATTTTACCGATTTGATTCGAATGGAGGAAAGCCAAAAAGCCGTACTAGCCGGTCAAAAATGGGACAAAGGAAAAGAACAAGAATATGAAGCATTGAGAAATAAAGTAAAAGCTTTGACAAGAAAGGAGTTCACGGAGCTTCAAACGATCGATGACCGTTATTTCAGTCACTTTAAAAGCCGGATCGCAAGCCGCAGCGGCCGGATATGGATTAACATCGGCAATATCATATTTGCTTTAACGATTGCTTTTTGGGCCAGTCTTCTCCTCTTTACATACGGAAAACCGGAAGTTATCCTTATTGCCATTTTGGTTGTGTGCAGTCTTGTCTCTATCGTGATTGCCCCCCGGTATGTCATAAAACTGGTGGAATACATCTTAGGCCGAGTACGTCAGAAAACAGATAATAGACATTACAAAGCCGACGATTATGTTCCCGAAACGGGGGTATATCTGTGCCGATATTGCAAAACCGAGCATCGAAAAACAAAATATAAATCATTTGAACACTGTCCGGAAAACCATAAAGGAATGAGTTTCTTCCGGCTGTTCATGTATACGCCCTTTCAGTGGAAAAAGAAAAAGCCGATGAAGGGAAACGGGAAAGCAGCCTCCCTCGACTGAAAAAAATGCCCGCCTGCGGTCCCACAGACGGGCTTTTTTTTATATCGTCTAAGCCTTACTCTCCGCCCATAAAGATGTAACGGGCCAAAATGAGAACGGCCAATATCCACATGAGCCAATGAATCTTGTATTTGCCTTTGCCGGACAGATTGGCGAGCGCCGCCAGCACGACGAACGTTACGATGCCGAACGAAATTCCGTTCGCGATGTTGTACGTAAACGGCATGAACGTAATCGTCAGGAACGACGGAATCGCATATACGAGATCCGCCCATTCGATTTCTTTAACGGCCTGCATCATAATGACGCCGACGATGATCAGAGCCGCGTTCGTGGCCGAAGCCGGAATAAGCGCTACGATCGGCGAGAGGAACAGCGAGAGCAGGAAGCAAATCCCCGTCGTCACCGCGGTCAGGCCGGAACGTCCGCCTTGCGCGACGCCCGCGGAGCTTTCGACGAAAGCCGTTACCGTAGACGTGCCGAGAGCCGCGCCGCCGCTGACCGCAATGGCGTCGACGAACATCGCTTTGCCGACTTTTTTGCGGCCGGCTTCCTTGTCTTTCATAAGACCCGCGCGGTTAGCCGTGCCGACGAGCGTGCCGAACGAATCGAACAGCTCCACGAACGTAAAGGTCAAAATAACGGTAATGAGGCCCACCTCGAACATGCCTTGGAAGTCGAAATGGAGGAAGTTCAGCTGGCTGAAATCGGGCACCCAAGACTTGCCGGAAAGCGTCGCTTGGAAATCGACTTGGCCGGCCAGCATCGCGATGACGGTCGTGCCGAGAATGCCCCACAGAATCGCGCCGGGCACGTTCAGCACCATCAGAATTGCGATAAGCAGAAGGCCGACAAGCGTCATGACGACCGTAGGGTCCGTCAGGCTGCCGATGCCGAGAATCGTCTCGTTCGATGTGACATGCGTATACGCGCCTTGTTCAATTGCGTTGAAAGGCTGCACGGCGATCGACATAATACCGCTGCCCTTCAGGCCGATGACGGTAATAAAGAGGCCGATGCCGACCGTGATCGCGTTTTTTAGGCTGTCGGGAACGGCCGTAATCAGCATTTGGCGAATTTGCGTGACCGTCAAAATAATGAAAATGATGCCGGATACGAATACCGCGGTCAGGCCGATGGCCGGATCGATCGGTTTGCCGGTCGCCTGCGAAGCGATGACCGTCGATGCGAAGTAGGCATTAAGACCCATCCCCGGAGCGAGCGCAACGGGAAAGTTCACGAACAAGCCCATGCATATCGTAAAAATGCCGGCCGCAAGCGCGGTCGCGAGAAACACGCTGTCCCAGCTCAAGCCGGACGGCGTAAGCACAAGCGGATTGACGGCCAAGATATAGGCCATTGTCATGAAGGTGGTCAGACCGGCCATAATTTCCGTTCTGATGTTGGTGCCGAGTTCTTTTAGGCGAAACAATCGTTCCATACCTGTTTTTTACCCTCCCAAGTTCTGATCGAATCGGTTCAAAACCAAAAAAAGCCTGAGGCATATGCGGGACGCATGTTCACCTAGGCTTTGCAAAAACGGGAAAAGTATACCGCCCGGACCAATGCGGACTTTTCCTTTTTTTCGTAGCCAGATCATTTACGGTGATCTCGTAGAAACTCCGGGGCCGATTCCCCGGATTATACGAAGAGTATATGCTATTGATTTCCGTTACTCATTTTATAGGTATTTTGGACGAGCTGTCAATACAAAAAGCGAACATTTTCGACATCTCCTGCCGTTATCATTCGCATTAATGGCAGTTTGAGGGAACGGCGGGATTTGAAGGCAAAGCCCCGAAGAGCCGTATTCACAAACCAAGTAGACTCCCGCAGGTATGATGCCGAAGCGGCGCACGTAGTGCATAAGTGCACCATATCGGCGCGGACACCGCATCGGACACCTTATTGTGGTGCATTTGTGCACCTCATTCGTGCGGAAACGCTCACGGACACCTTATTGTGGTGCAAATGTGCACTTCATTGATGCGGAACGGCTCCGGATACCTTACTGTAGTGCAACAGTGCACCTCCTTGACGCGGATACAGCCACGCACGTCTCACTCTAGTGCAAATGTGCACCTCATTGCGCGGAAGCGGCTCCGGACACCCCAATGTGGTGCATTTGTGCGCCCGATCCGCCCGAATATGCCGCCGAGCATAAAAAAGCCCGCGAGGAAAACGGCCATACAACCGTCCCTAGCGGGGCTTGTTCATTGCTTCAGCTTATTGTTATTCCCATTCGATCGTCGCCGGCGGCTTCGACGTAATGTCGTAAACGACGCGGTTGACGTTGTCGACCTCGTTGACGATCCGAACCGAAATTTTCTCCAGCACGTCCCACGGAATACGCGCCCAGTCCGCCGTCATGCCGTCGATCGACGTAACGGCGCGAATGCCGACGGTATAAGAGTAGGTTCGAGCGTCGCCCATTACCCCTACGCTCTTCATGCCCGGAAGCGCGGTGAAATATTGCCAAATCTCACGGTCGAGACCCGCTTTGGCGATTTCGTCGCGAAGGATCGCGTCGGATTCGCGCACGATGTGCAGCTTCTCTTCCGTCACTTCGCCCAATACGCGAATCGCCAGGCCCGGACCCGGGAACGGCTGGCGCCATACGATTTCGCTCGGCAGGCCGCATTCTTCGCCGACTTTGCGCACTTCGTCCTTGAACAATGCTTTAAGCGGCTCGACCAGTTTGAATTTCATGTCCTTCGGCAAACCGCCCACGTTGTGGTGGGACTTGATCGTATGCGCGGTCGCCGTGCCGCTTTCGACAATGTCCGTGTACAGCGTGCCTTGCGCCAGGAACGCGAAGTCGTCGAACTTGGCGGACTCTTCGTCGAACACGTAAATGAACTCGTTGCCGATGATTTTCCGCTTTTGCTCGGGATCGTCCACGCCTTTAAGCTTGCCCAGGAAGCGCTCGCGCGCGTCGATCTTAACGACCTTCATGTCGAACTTGCCGGCGAACGTCTCCATCACGCTTTCGGCTTCGCCTTTGCGGAGCAAGCCGTGGTCGATAAACATGCACGTCAGCTGATCGCCGATCGCCTTGTGCAACAGGACGGCCACGACGGAAGAATCCACGCCGCCGGACAAGGCGCACAGCACCTTCTGATCGCCCACCTGCTCGCGAATTTCGCGGATCGTATCCTCGATGAACGATTCCATCGTCCAGTTGCCTTCGCATTGGCACACGTTGTACAAGAAGTTGCGGATCATATCGTTGCCGTAAACCGAGTGGCGCACTTCCGGGTGGAATTGCACCGCGTAAAAGCGGCGTTCCGGATGACTCATCGCCGCAATCGGCGCATGCTCCGTGCTGGCGTCGAGACGGAAGCCTTCCGGCAGCTCCACGACAAGGTCGCCGTGGCTCATCCATACCGTTTGACGCTTGTCCAATCCTTGCGTCAGCGCGCAGCTTTCCTCGAAGTCCACTTCCGCTTTTCCGTACTCGCGCTTGCCCGCGCGCTCCACTTTGCCGCTCAGCTGGTGCGACATCATCTGCATGCCGTAGCAGATGCCCAAGATCGGCACGCCGATGTCGTAAATCGCCGGATCGACGAGCGGGGAATTTTCCTCGTAAACGCTGGCCGGTCCTCCCGAGAACACGATGCCTTTCGGCTGCAGTTCGCGGATCCGTTCCACCGGCGTGTTGAACGGCAGCAGCTCGCTGTATACGCCCAAGTCGCGGATGCGTCTAGCGATCAGCTGATTGTATTGTCCCCCGAAGTCGAGAACAACGATGATTTCTTGTGGTTTCGTCATTAACCGAGCCTCCCTCAATTCATGTAGTTCATTATATATAACGCGATTTAAGCGAGTCAAGGAGCCTGAAGCTGGATAGATATGCCCTTTGCGGAGAATGGGAGGGGCCGTGCGCCCGAGCCGTAACGGCTCCGTTGTCTCCACCCGGGGAAGAGCCGTCGGGCGGGGAGTTCAGGCTGCTTGATCGAGCGTATTTCCATGAAAACCGGCCGCTTCGGGCGGCGGATTTTCATATAGACCGGAAGACCCTTTCGATAAGCCGGAAAACGATACGCAGGAAAAGCATTCCGAACCGGCGCGAAACGGAATTTATGCTTACCGAACCGAAAAAAAGGCTAACGGCTCCGCTGCCATGCTTTGGCACGGAGCCATTAGGCCCGCTAAATTCGTTATTTGCCCGTCAGCTCGCGGGCGACCGCCTCCAGCTCGGCCGGGCTTGGCGCTTCCCATCGGTCTTTGCGCCCGAATTTGGCTGCGTCATCCCAAACGACGAACCGGCGCAGCGCTTCGGCACGCGGCTTAGGCAGACGAGCGGCGACAAGCTCGGCGTATTCGCGCGACGTCTGCTGAGTGCTGCGGGCGTTCACCCGCCGGGATAGCTGCCGCCAGATAACGGCGGAGACCCGAGCGTACCTGCGGTGCAGCCCGCCCGGCAGGCTGCCGCCCCGCCCCCGCGGCGGCGCCGCCTTGCGCCAGCGCCCCGGGCGTAGCCCGCGGGCACCGCCCGGCGTCGCCTCCGGCTCGCC